>NZ_JBDPMJ010000012.1:0-267883 GCF_039880665.1 Nonomuraea sp. B5E05 | reverse complement strand
GTTGTTCGGGACGCGCTTTGGGGTGGGCGTGCCGGGACAGGGTGAACACCGTGGCGGTGCCGTAAGTCTTGCCGTCGTGGCGGACCTCGATCTCTTCCAGGTGGAAGGGGTCGAAGACGATCTGCACCCGGCGGCGGCGCAGCGCGGGGTCGACCTGGTAGTAGTTGCCGAACGCCGAAATCAGGCAGGTCTTGTCGACGGTGCGCGTCTCTTCCCACTTGAACGCCTCCGACAGCCGGTCGGCCTCGGGGATCGGCAGTGGAGTGGGCATGCCGCTGTTCCAGCGGACGATCGGCGCTTGTCCGGTTTCGCCGTGCGGCCGGCAGTGGTAGACGCTTTCCACCCACGCCGCGAACAGCCGGTTGAGCTCGGCCAGGTCGGCGACCCGGCGCGGGTGGTGGCCGGAGAACTCGACCAGGAACTGCTCGCGCACCACCCGGAAAAAGCGTTCCACCTTCCCGCGGCCCTCGGGCCGATATGGGGTGGAATGAATGAGTTTGATCCCGAGATCGGCGCAGCCCTTGAGCAGCCAGGAATCGATGAACGGGCTGCCGTTGTCCAGGTAGAGCCGGCCGGGGATGCCGCGGGTCTGCAGCGCGGTGCGCAGCACACCGGCCATGCGCACGACATCCTCGGCGAACCCGAACCGGCCGCCCATCACCGCCCGGCTGTGGTCATCCAGGAAGCAGAACAGGATGGTCTTTCGGCCGGCGGGGCCGATGCGGATCGCGTGGAGTGCATCTCCGATCCACATGTCGTTCGGCTTGGCGGTCTCGAACCGTGACAGCACCCGCCCCGTCGCGGCAGGATCGAGATCCAGGTCGAGTTCGATGCGGCGGAAGTGCCGCTGCAAGGTGCGCTCGTGCGGGACGATCAGCCCGCCCCCGCGCGTGAGCATGATCTGCCGGATCTGGACCGCGGTGCGGGCCGGGTTCTCCTTCTTCAACGCCACTGCCAAGGCCAGCGCGGCCGGGTCACTGCGCGGGTCGGGCCGGCGGGCGGCAGGCAGCAGCGCCTCGAAACCACCCGCCCGCCAGGCGCGGATCCACCGATCCAGGCTCTTGCGCGACACCCGCACCGGCCGACCGGCCGGGCCGGGGTGCGTCTGCGCGGCGATCGCGCGCACCAACGCGCCGCGCTGGCGCGTCGACAGGTCCCCGTCCAGGGCCTCCTGCACCAGGCGGTAGCGGAACAGCGCGATCTGGCGGGCCTGCTCGGCGCGATGCCGAGCCTCGGCATGGCGCGTCGTGTGGTGTGTTGTCACGATTGGTCCCCTCCGAGTTGACGACACACAGTCACCTCAAAGGATCCGATCAGTCACCAAACGTCACCAGAGGGCGGCTGGTGTTGATCGCCCGGACCACCGGCATTGGTGCCAGCAGGCTCCCGTCACTCAGCACCGCGGCCAGCCGCCACAACGACAGCCTGTCCGCCAACTCCGGCCACCGCACCACCGCTGCCCGGTGCACCGCCACCAGCATGCTGAGCGCATCGGCCCACGCCGAGCCCGACGCGGCGATCGGCGGCGGGTCCGGATCCAACGCCACCACCCACCCGGCCAAGCCCGCCCGCAGCGCCCCGGCCGAGCACCGCGCCCGGCGCACCCACCCCCGCACCGTCCAGACCGACCGGCCCAGCACCCGCGCGATCCGCCGCACCCCGTGACCCGTCACGGCCAACTCCAGCGCGGCCCCGATCGTCTCGCCATCATCGGCCCGCCGAACCAGCAGCCGCGCAGGCAGCAACACGTGAGTGACCCCGCAGCCGCGGCACCGCGCCCGCCGGGGCCGCAACACCAGCCGCACCCCCGAACGCAGCGTGCGGATCACCCGGCGCTGGGCATGCCCCCACCCGACCAGCACCCCATCACACCCAGGACACGCCAGAGCGCCTTCAACCAGCGCAGACTCGACCACAGCACGGTGGTCGCCTACCGTGAGCACGCGGTGTGAACCTCCACACCGTTAACGGCCCTCCCCGGTGTTTCCAGACAGAGCGGGGAGGGCCGGTCTTGAACGATTGACGCTCACGTTGTCGCCGGGCACGAACCAGGCCAACCCCAAGACCAGCCCTGAAGATCATGGACATCATCCATGTCGCCCATCAGGCCCTACGTGCTCAGAAAGAACGTCGTCCTACACCAGGCGGCGCGACCTCGGCGCCGGACTCGTGCCGGCGCGGCCGGGCAAGCCTGACGCCGCCGCGTATCTCGCGAGCCCGCTGGCGCTGGCATGGCGGTTGCAGCGCGGCGGCCTGCTCGGCTGGGGGATCGGCTTCGTGGTCGTGGGCCTGCTGTTCGGCGCCCTGGCCTACAGCGTCGGCGACATCGTCGGTGACAACCCGCAACTGGCCGCGATCCTTGAGCAGGTCGGCGGCGCGGGCGCATTGACCGACACGTTCCTGGCCGCCGAGCTGAGCCTGCTGGGCCTGGTTGCCGGCGGTTATGCGGTGCAGGCGACGCTGAGACTGCAGGGGGAGGAGTCGGCTCTGCGGGCAGAGCCGGTCCTGGCCACGGCCGTGGTCCGCTGGCGATGGGCCCTGAGCCATCTGGGCATGGCCCTCGGCGGCAGCGTTCTGATCATCACCGCGGGCGGACTGGCGGCCGGGCTCGCACACGGCCTGCGGATCGGCGAGCCGGCCCGTCAGGCCATGCGCCTGCTCGGCGCGGCGCTGGTCCAGGTGCCGGCTACGTGGACCCTGGCGGGCATCGCGATGCTGCTGTTCGGGTTGTTGCCCCGCCTGACCGCTCTGGCGTGGGCGGCCTTGGTGGCCTTCGCCCTGCTCGGCCAGCTCGGCGAGCTACTCCAACTGGACGACCGGGTCAGGAACCTGTCTCCCTTCGCACACGTCCCGCAGGCGCTGAGCCAACCCTTGGATGTCGGTCCGTTGCTGTGGCTCGGCGCGCTCACGGCAGCGCTCCTGTCGGCGGGGACCGTCGCCTTCCATCGGCGTGACCTGCGGGAGGGCTGACGGTCTTCACATCCTCCTGGGCTGCTTGCGAGGTCGGGGATCGGCTCGTCCCCCGACAGGGCGGCACGCACCGGCCGGGCAGGGCGGACAAGACAGAGAAGGGGCCTCTGGCCAGGCTCCTATGAGGTCACGACGCCACGTCCGGTGGGTGCAGGTGAGCACCTCCCGCTCAGAGCGACAGATCCCGTTGAAGACCCGAGGTCAGTCAGTGGGTGGGTCAGGACTGGCGGGAGGTGCTCACCTACATCATCTCTGCGCTCCTATACTGCGCTGACCTGGTGTTTCCTGACGCGGCCAGTCTCCGTTCGAGGTGACCAGTCCGCGAGCTATGGCGTTGGTCGTGGCCGCGAGCACAGTGTCGTAGGTGTCGCCGTACATGTGCCGGTTCATGACGATCAGCCCGATGGTGCGCATCACGCCCATCACGATTTCGGGCTCGACATCCCTGGTGATCACCCCCTGGGCCTGCCCTTTGGCGATGTAGTCCAGCAGTGGGGTCATGATGTACGGCGTGACGCGGGCGATCTCTTGTGCGCCGATCCGTCGGGACACTGCCTGGAGCTCGTCAGGATGGGTGAACAACCGCCGGTAGAACGGATCCGCGGTCAGCACGGTCGTCATCGCTCGCATCACCTCTATCAGGGACTCCACGCTCGCGGGGCGGCGGAACACAGCACTGTGCCGTTCGGCGATGAGCGGGGCCCGCCGGATCATGACCTCCTTGTAGAGGGTCTCCTTGGAGTCGAAAAAGGCGTAGAAGCTGGCCTTGGAAATCCCAGCCGGAGCCACCAATTCCTCCAGCGAGGTCTTCTTCAGCCCTTGGGATGCATACAGCCGTTCGGCGGCATCCAGCAGGTCCGCGGTGATCCGCGCCCGCTCCTGGTCAGTGAAAGCAACAGCCACGATATTTCCCTATGTCCAATCGGGATATTGGGCTCCAGCTTAACGGGGCTCTTGCCACCTCATGACACGTAAGCCCGACGCCGACAGCAGGCAGGGAAACGGGCAGATGAGTGGCCAATGAGCGCCGAAGGCGTCACCGGCCACGGGGATCGATCAGGCTGGCATCTACGCCTACTGCACGGTGCCGGCCCGCTTCTGCTCCTCATAGAGCACGCCGAACCGGTCGATGCGCCAGAGCTGACCCATGATCATCAGCGTGGCGCCGAAAGCGGTCGGCCAGATCTCGAGTGAGACGAGCCCGTAGGCGATCAGCGAGATCGCGGCCGGGCCGCCCACCACGATCAGCAAGCGCTGAATTCGACGATGATCGGCCGTGACCGGCCATTTGTCCTTGAACCACAGTTTCTCGCCATAGATGCCCTTGGCCGACCATGTGGTGGGCGTGTGGATCGGGCGGAAGACGAACGGGTTCAGCCACAGCCACAGCATCACGGCGGCGATCGGGACCAGGCACCACCAGCCCAGCCACACTCTGCTCCAGACCGCCGCGAGCATCAGTGGTATCGCGGCGAGCCTGGTCCATACGCTCCAGGGGTTGGCGTGCCGCTTCCAGTTGTCGTCACTCATGTGCAAGGTGCTCGCCATTTTCGACGCAGCGCCCATGTCAATCTCCGTTCGAGACGCTCGGCCCTCCCGAGAGGGCGATGACGGCGGGGACTCCAAGTGCCGGCCACAAGCCATCGACGAACGTCTCATCCATCGAGAGCTATAACCATACTGGATATTTGGTTACAGGCTAGCACGCTCCTGCCCGGCAGGGAGTCAAGCAGGTGAGGTGATCTCGTGCGCCCAGCAGAATGGAGGTGAAGCCGTGACGTAGCGGCTGATCGTCTGGTCGTAAGCTCGTCGTCGCTTGCCGGTGGAAGCCGGTCCGGGTAGCTGCCAGGAGGCCCGGTAGCAGGCTGGCGGCTTCGTCTGGAAACGGGCGGGGTCGAAGCCCAGCGTCAAAGGCCCTTTCAAGGGGAAGCAACGATAGTGACGGCGGGAACTGGGGAGGCCCCAGACCCGTGTTCACTCCGGATGGCCGATTTCTGCTCTCAGAGGGTGGCGGCGTGGCGGAGTGCTCGCCGCCAGGGGGTTTGTTCGGCGACATGGTGGCGCAGGGCGCGGGCTTGCTGGGGGAGGTTCCAGGTCACGGCCCCGGTGATGCGGCCGTCGGTGCTGTACAGGCCGGCGAAGCGGCGGGTGGTGGGGTCGTCGGCCTGCACGGTCCGCCGCGCGGGCGGTGACGGCGCCTATCGCGCAGATGAGCGCGAAGCCGAACAGCACGTACCTGGCCGAGTCGAGCATCGACTGTCCACCCAGGTTGACCAGGACTCCGGCGACCGCCGTGCCGAACGCGATCGCCAGGCTCGTCACCGTGGCGATCGCGGCGGCAGCCCGCCGCCCTTCCTCCGGATCCTGGGTGCTGGACATCACGGCCACGGACAGGTGCGGATAGGCCAGCCCGATGCCGGTACCCGCGATGAACAGCACCGGCACCCAGATCAGCACCAGCCAGGTCGGCGCGTCCTGACGCTGCAGCAGGCCCTGGACGAGGAAGCCGAGCGCCAGCAGCAGCGGGCCGATGATCCGCAAACGGCGAATCGTGTGCTCCTTGACCGCCGAGGAGCTGACGAGCTGGGTCGCCGACCACCCCAGGGAGATGGCCGCGCCGAAGAACCCGGCCACGGCCGGGGCCAGCCCGCCCAGCCGCTGACCGAACAGCGGCACGAACGACTCCACCGCCACGCCGAAGGCCAGCAGCGCCAGCGTCAAGTACACCCACTTCAGCGGCGAACCCGGCCGGTAGGTGGTGCCCGGGAAGACCCGCAGCTCACTGCGCCGCTCATAAGCGACGAAGGCGGCCACCAGCAGTAGCGCCACCACGATGCCGGCCGCCATGGCCATGGCGCCAGCCAGCACCCCCGCCAGGCTGACGGCCACGGTGGCCGCCGTGACCAGCAGCAACGACACGACCGGAACCGGCGCCCGTGCATTGCTTCGCTCGCCGCGCAGCAACACCCGGGGCACGAGCAAGCCGCACACCGCCGCGATCACCGCCATCGCCACGAACGCCAGCCGCCATGCCCCGAACTGAGCGAACACCCCGCCCAGCGCCGGACCGACAAAGTTGCCGACACCGTACATCGCTGACATCAGCGCGTTGCCGCGTGTCCACAGCCGCTGCGGCAGAGCCGACCGTACGGCGGCGAAGCCCAGCCCGGACAGCAATCCCGCCCCCAATCCCTGGACGGTGCGGCCGGCGAGCAGCACCGGCATCACCGCGCTCACCGCGCAGGCCAGCGACCCCACCAGGAACAGGCCGAATCCGAGCAGGTAGGCGCCGACGTTGCCCCAGCGACCCAGGAGGCGGCTGACCAGCATCGTCGCGATCACCATGGCGACCAGGTAGATCGTCATGTTCCACGCGTAGAAATCGGCGCCGCCGATGTCGGCCACCACGGTCGGCAGCAGGCTCGAGGCCAGATAGATGTTGACCGCACCCACCAGCACCCCGACAGCCAGCACGATCGCCGCACCGGCATGCTCCGGGCTCAGCAGTTCCCGCCACGAAGGTGATGAGGGAGCCGAGGTTGTGTTCACGCCGTCACCGCCATCTGCTTGCTGGACGCGGTGCGCTGCGCGGTACCCGATCCGTCCGCGATGGTCATGGAGCGTTCTGGCGCGCCGGTTTCTCCGTCGCGCGGCCGCAGATCAAGGGTCTCGGCGGCAGGCTCCGTGCCCAGTTGCTCGTTGCCGCAATCACTCATGACGTCAAGCCTGTCGTTGAACAGGTCCCGGAGACTTCGGCCTTCTGGCGCGTCTCGTGCCAGGGGCGGCACGCGGAAAGTCTCAAACGGGCATGCAATCCCGCCTCGCCGCCACGCACCTTCGCCGGTCAGGGCGAGTACGACCAGCCCGATGATCAAGAGCCGGCGGCGGCCGTACCGGTCCGACAGACTCCCAGCTGTGATCAGCAGTCCCGCGAACACCAGGATGTAGGCGTCGAGGATCCACTGCACGTCAGCCGGGCTCGCCCCCAGTTCGCGCATGAGCGCGGGGATGGACAGCGTGAGGATCATGTTATCGACACTGAGCACCAGCAGCGCCAGACAGAGAACGCCGAGGATCCACCATCGGCGTGGATGAGCCATGAGACTTCTCCTGCATCGTTTGGGACAGGACCGCGATCGCGATCCGTTCTGTGACGCCCCAAACCATGCGCATTCGCGCTGATAGCGACCTGACAGCGCCTTCGAAGGCACTGTCAGGCGAGATCAGCCGTTCTCAACGGCCATCCAATGCCGATCGAGCGGTCGCGACGCGTTCCGCGCCCTGGCCCGCAGGTGCGGGCTTCTTACGGACGTTCATGGCTCGTTACGGCTCGCCAACCGGACATGAGGGCCCTTGCAGGATGGCCCGGCGTCCGCTAACGATGTGCGCGCTCAATCACCCCAAACCCCACGCGCCGATCGGCATATAGGCCGACGGCACGAACGTTCAGGTAGCGGCGGCGCCCTTCCAGCAGGCCGTGGAAGCTTGAGGACCGCCGCGTTGGCGTGTCCAGGGAAGGCGCCGCACCAGCTCGGTCGTGTGGGCTGCCCTCGCCGTCATCGGGTTGTAAGAAGTGACGCGGAGCAGCACTTCTATGATGAATCGCATGATCCCAGTACGAACCGCGACCGCGATAGCGACAGCAGCACTGCTGGCGGCCGGGTGCGGCGGGCCGGGGCAAGACGGGGCGGAGAGCGGCACTACGTCGGCCTCTGTGACCTCCACTGTAACCTCCGCACCAGCGGCGGCCCCCTCGACATCCATAACGCCCGAGCCGACCGCGTCGCAGGAGACGGCAAGCAAAGCTTCCGTGCCCGCCGCGCTGGAGTTCTCCGCCCGGACGCTGGACGGTGAGACCTTCCAGGGGGCGAGCCTGGCCGGCAAGCCCGTGGTCTTCTGGTTCTGGGCGCCGTGGTGTCCCAAGTGCATGTCCGAGGCGCCGCATGTCAAGGCCGCCGCCGCCCAGTACGGCGACGTCGCCTTCGTCGGCGTGGCCGGGCTGGACACCGAGACGGCGATGAAGGAGTTCGTCCAGCGCACCAAGACGGAGAACCTCCCGCATCTCTCGGACGAGAAGGGAGCAGTGTGGACGAAGCTGGGCGTCAGCCAGCAGTCCACGTTCGTGTTCATGAAGCCTGACGGCACCACCGCGAAGGCGTCCGGGCCGCTCGGTAGGGAGCAGCTGGACGAGCTCGTCCGCACGCTGCGTGACGGGTGACGGCGGTGCCCGGACCTTTCGACAGGGCTGCGACGCCCGGACCCCGCGGCGGGGGAGCGCCCACGTGAGTTCCGCCGACCTCCCGCTCGCCCTGGCGCTCACCGCCGGCACCGTGGCCGCGTTCAACCCGTGCGGCTTCGCCATGTTGCCCGCCTACCTCACTCTGCTGATCAACGATGAGGAGACCACACGCCGCGGGCCCGTCGGACGGGCGCTGATGCTTTCGGCGGCCATGACCGCCGGATTCGTCACTGTCTTCGGCCTGTTCGGGCTCGCGGTGACCGCGCTGGCGGTGTCGGTGGGCGGCTACCTGCCGTGGGCGAGCCTGGTCATCGGAGTAGTCCTGGTCGGGCTGGGCCTGTGGTTGCTGTCCGGTCGCGAACTGCTGCTGCGCCTGCCGGGGCTGGCCACCGGCCGCCCCACCACCTCGCCGCTGTCCCTGTACGGCTACGGGCTGTCGTACGCGGTGGCCTCCCTGTCCTGCACCGTCGGGCCGTTCCTCGCGGTCACCTCGGCCTCCCTGTCCGGCGGCGGGTTGCTCGGCGGCGTGGCTGCCTTCGCGGCCTATGGGCTCGGCATGGGCATGGTCATCGCCGTGCTGTCGCTGGCGGTGGCGTTCGCCCGCGCCGCCGTGGTCGCCAGGCTGCGGGGCCTGCTGCCGTACGTGTCCAGAGCCAGCGGCGGCCTGCTCACCCTCGCCGGCCTGTACGTCGTCTACTACGGCTGGTACGAGCTGCGCGTCTTCGCCGGAGCCGACGCGGGCGACCCGATCGTGAACACCGCGACAGCCGTACAAGCCACCATCGCCAGCTGGCTGGCAGGACTCGGCACCGGCTGGATCATTGTCGCACTCGCCCTGCTCACCGTCGGGGCCCTCGCGCTGCGCAAGGCGCGACGACGCGATCGGATCCCTGAGTGAACCCGCAGTGCGTTCTCGCCTGTGCGGAGGGACTTGATCAATCGCTGCCGTGGGAGTGCTCATGAGCGCGAGCGAAGCGATGCGCGTGCCGGGGCGAGGGCAAGAAGAGGACCGCTCGGCAGGCCCGCAACCTCCTGATCGACTCGGCGAGTGAGCAGGGTCGTTTCGCTTCCTTATCCGCGATCAGGACGCTAAGTTCACTGCCGTCTTCGATGAGGTGTTCGCCGCCGTAGGTATCACGGTGTTGAAGACACCACCGCGGACACCTAGGGCGAACTGCTTCGCCGAGCGCTGGATCCGGACGGTACGCGGCGAGTGCACCGACCGAATGCTGATCTACGGCGAACGTCACCTGCGCGTGGTTCTGAACGAGTATCTCGATCACTACAACGCGCATCGGCCGCATCAGGGCCGTGGACAGCGACCACCCGATCACGATGAGCATGTAGTGGTGCCGATGGAAGGCCGGATCGAACGCCACGCGATACTCGGGGGAGTGATCGACGCTCCCCGGCGCTCGTTGGCTGGCGCAAGCGGCAGCCGCCATGCTTGCCAGGCGACTGGTTCGACGAACCCCGTCAGGTGGCCGCGGCACGCTGGTGCAGGTATCGATCCGGTACACCCGCCTTCCGCCCCGGCGCCGCTTCTCCGCCTGCGGCTGCCCGCGCAGCGGCACTCTGTGTCGGGCCGCGTCCCGCCGCGACCTCAACTGCGCGTGCGGTTCAGCATGACCAGCCCGGCGATGAATGACCCGAGCAGGATCGGTGAAAGGACCGCGAGGGCGCCCCACACAACGAGGCCGAGATAGCCGAGCGCGGACGAATTGTGCGTCGGGTCGGCGTCAGCGGCCGCGAACAGCCCCAGGCCGAGGACGACACCGGCCACTGTGAGCGCGATCGGCGTCCAAAGGAGCACGCGGGCCCACACACGGTACGTCCGACTGTAGACACGCCGGGCCGCCGGCACGTTCCGCCGCGGGGGATACCCGACGGATTCGCTCATGCCCCATTTGTACCAGCCGTGTAGGTCCCGCGCCGCCAGGGCCGGCCGTGGCGGCTCGGGGATGGTCAGTGGGTCGCCATGAGGTGCAGGTAGACGTTCGGCGTGCATCCGTACTCGCTCGGTTTCCCCAAGATGCGGTCGAAGTCGGTGAACCGGAAGGACGCGGCGCCGTCGGGCCGTATCGCGACGACGCAGTCGCGCGAAAACACCACGCCGACCGCGACGAGCTCAGCGCCCTCGCCGGGCCTGCACCACGTCGACAGAGGGTGTATCTGCTCCGGTGGATGATCCCAAGCTGGTCAGGTGTGGGCCCAGACGTAACGACTTGCCGCTGGCCATCCGTTCTGAGCTGATCCGAAATCGGTGGTTCAGCGGGCGGGCGGCAGCGAACGCCGGCATGGTCGGGTGTTTTCGTGGTGATGCGTTGTCAGTTGGCGGGTTCGACGGTGACGCTGTAGCCGAGGGCTCGGAGTCGGCGGATGTGGCGGCGCTGTTGCGCACCGAGCCGGATCCGATCACGGCGAACGATGGCCGTGTGGGCACCCGTTGTCCAACGATTTTCGACCCTTTCAGGTCGGCACGCGCAGTGCTCCAGGCCGGTCGGTGAGGGCCCTGTCTCCTTCCTGCGGATCCGTTCGCCGCCGCGGTATCGTCCGGCGGCCTGGTGCTACGGTTGGCTCTCAATTGCTCACAAAAGGGGACACATGTTCGGCATTGTTCGCCCGTGTCGGCATGTCCTGTGCAAAGGGCTCTACGCGGACTGGATGGGGCACCTGTGCGGGCTCTGCCTGGCGCTCCGCGACGAGCACGGACACCTGTCGCGCCTGGTGACCAACTACGACGGCCTGCTCGTGTCCGTCCTCACCGAGGCCCAGTCGCCCACGTCCGCGCCGCGCCGGAGGGCGGGCCCGTGTGCGCTACGCGGTTTCAAGGGCGCCGACGTAGTGGAGTCCGAGGGAGTACGGCTGGCGGCCTCGGTGTCGCTGCTCCTGGCGGCCGGCAAGGTGAGCGACCACGTGGCGGACGGGGACGGCATGTACGCCCGCCGCCCGGTGGCCGCCGGCGCCACCCGCCTGGCGGGCCGCTGGTCCTCGGCCGGCACGGCCATGGCCGGCACGCTGGGGTTCGACCCCACCCCGCTGACGGCGGCGGCCGACCGCCAGACCCTCCTGGAACGCGCCCCCGCCCACGCGCCCCCGGGGAGCAGCGCGGCGCCCGGGTTACGAGAGTTGACGGGGCCTACTGAGGACGCCGTAGCCGCCGCGTTCGCGCACACAGCGGTGCTCGCGGGGAAGCCGCACAACCGGGAGGCTCTGGAGGCGGCCGGTCGCGGATTCGGGAAGCTGGCACACCTGATCGACGCGGTGGAGGACTTGGCCGACGACCGGGAGTCCGGGGCGTACAACCCGCTGGCAGCCACCGGCACCGGCCTGGACGAGGCGCGCCGCCACTGCGACGCCGCGCACGCCGAGCTGCGCGCCGCCGTGGACGGGCTGGACCTGCCCCGCCCCGGCCTGACGCACGCCCTGCTGGTACGGGAGACCGGCAGCGCCGTCTCCCGAGCCTTCACCATCGCCGGAACGCACGGCACCGGCCACCCGCCCGGCCACCCGCCCGGCGATCCCGGCGCACCGCCGGGGCAACGGCCGCCGAAGCGGGATCCCGGCGGGCTGCTGTCGCTGGCGTGCGCTGCGCTGACCTGCTGCACGTGCGGCCTGTACCGGCCCGCCTGGGACGAGGACCGCGAGGGCTCCTTCTGCGAGCGCTTCGACTGCTCCGGCTACGACTGCTGCGGCAACTGCTGCTCCTGCTGCCCGGGCGAGGACGGCTGTTGCTGCGACGGCTGCGGCTGCGACTGACCGCCGCGCGAGTCACGTCAGCAGGGTCTGGGCGCCCCACACGGGAACCAGCATGTTCGATCAGATCGGCGTCTGGTGATCGAGAGTCCGCAGGTGTTCCGTCATGGCGGCGCTGACCGGGACGGTGGTGGGCAGTTGGGGAGTCTCGAAGTAGCGGGCCTTGTGCCGGCGCAGCAGTGCTTCTCCGTGCTCGGGCCAGGAGAAGCCCTTCTTCTTCAGCAGTTTCTGGAAGACCACGCTGGCGTTGTCCGGATCGGGTTCGGCCAGGAGCCTGATGGCTGCGGGGGAGATGTCGTCGCCGCGCAGGTAGGAGGTCAGGATCTCGCGGTAGCGACGCCGGTTGATCAGGCTCGGGTTGGTGAAGAGCTCCTGGAGGAGTCCGAAGTCGAGGTAGAGGCTGATGCCCGTTTCCGGGTCGAAGTGGATCGCCACCGTGTCGGCGTCCAGCACCTCATCCGGATAGGTGGAGCTGGGTGGAGGGGTGGTGTCACCCGGCTGTGCCCGGTCCATGAGGGTCTGCATGAAGGCGTTGAGCCGGGGGATCACCTGATCCCCCGGGACCACGATGTATTCGGCGCCGTGCAGTTCGATGAAGACTTCTCGCTGTTCGGCGAGCATCCGGCGGGCGGTGGCGAGCTTTTCCGGATTTCGGAAGACCAGCTTGGGGTTGCGCAGGGCGACTTCCGCAGCCTGGGGGAGGAGCTGGGCGCGGGCCTCGGCGGGGAAGAGGCTGATGTGGGCGCTGACCAGCCAGTCCTCGCCGAGCGGCACCAGGCGGCAGATGAGGAACATGCCCTTCTCGACCGTACGGAACGCTGCCTTGCCCATATTGGACCGCGCGCGATAGGTCAGCTCGTCCACCAGGTTGAGAAGGATCACGGCATCCCGGTCCTTGCCCTGGACCTCGAAGAAGCCTTCGACTACGTCCTTCCAGCCGAGGAGCATCGACCGTTCCTGCGGGCTCAGGCCCGGGTGGGCTCGCAGGAAGCGGTCGATCACCGTGTCTCCGGAGGCCAGCCGGTGCTGCAGGGCGAAGTGGTCGACGACCATGCTGGCGGTCACCTCGTTCTCGACGAGGCCGCCGGGGTGGCTCTGTTCGAAGGCTTTGTCGAGCTCGCGGGCGAACCGGGGTGACAGGGCGAAATCGACCAGCCGCTCCTTGAGAGCCCCGGCCTGCTTCATGACATCCATAACGGCGCCGCTTCTCCTTCGAACTCGTGCTCTTGCCGGGCTTGTCTGGTTTCTTGGACCTGCGTTCATGGGCAGCCCCGGCTTACCCCGTACCGCGGATCGGGAAGTACGGGGAGGGCGGTCGGGGACCACCTGAATGCGAACGCGCCTGCGGGCGGTGTCATCTGGGCCTCCAGCGCCCGCCACGCCTCTTCGGGGCCAGATCGGCGATCAACTCGGCAAGCACGAGTTCCTCCTCGACCCGTACGCCGCGTCGCTCCATCGCCACGGTCAGCCCCGGATCCCAGGGGGTCGGGCGGGCCTGACCGGACAGCGGCGCCGACGACGGCACGGCTTGGTAGGAGGCGGCGTCGAAGCGCCACGGCAGGAACCCGAGCCGTTCGTGGACCGAGGCGGCGATGGCGATCCCGCCCCAGTCGAAGTCGCCGTGGTAGGCGAACGTCGCGCCGCCGGCCGCGAGGAGGTCCAGCAGCCGCCAGACGGCCGTCGACGGCCGGCCGCCCCCGCAGACCAGGGGCGGACAGGAGGCTCCGAGCTCGTCGGCCGCCGCGGCCACCACCACTGGGTTCTCACAGATCCTGACCAGGCCCGCGGGAAAGGGGGACTCATTCCGGCGGAGCTGGCGCAGGGTCAGCACGCACGGCTCGCCCGCCGCCCTGGCGGCGCTGAGCATACGTCCGGTGGGGGAGCGGTCGTCACCTGGCAACCCCAGGCAGAGCACGAGAGAGGACAGGTCGTCGAGGTGCACGCCGACCGCGGCCCAGGCCGAGCGACGGGCGTCCGCGCCGGCTTCGCCCGCGTACGGCAGGCCGGACAGGGCGCGTGCCGCGGACAGGGCGAGGGTCGCGAGCGGGCGTCCTTCGTCCAGACCGTGTGCGTCGCCACAGGTCTCGGCGGCCAACCTGCCGAGGGGCGTGCCCGGCGACGGCAGCCGCTCCAGCACGGCGCTCAGCCGGTCGAGCAGGGTACGAGCCTCTCCGGCCGTGGTGGCGAGCCTTCTGACCAGACCGGTGGACTCCAGCCACGATCGCCACCCGGACAGCTCGGGCCGGTCGGCGACGAGCGCATCGAGCCTGGTGAAAGCCCGTTCCCAGGCCGCCGTCCGCGTAGCCTTCTCGCCGGACAGATCCCGGATCGGGCCGCGCAGCCGGACGACGGCTTCGCGCAGCCCGTCCGCGGTGACACCACTGGCTCGCAGGATGCGGTCCACCCCGTCCAGGGAGACCGACAGCGAGGAACCGGCTCCGGCGCGGCGGCCGAGCAGCACCTCGGCCGCCCGGCGCTGGGCCGGGGTCGCGGCCGTGAGCGTCACCGTCCCGGTCAGTGGCTTGCCCTGCTCGAGACGGTGGCGTGCCCGGTCGACCAGCCAGGCGATCTCATCGCCGCCCAGCAGCCGCACCAGCCTCTCGCTCGGCCCGCCGCCTGTGACGGAGCCGTCCGTGTCGCCGCCGCTCAACCGGGCACACCGTCCTCGTCCATGCCGAACAAGCCGTCCTGCCGTACGGGAGGTGCGGGGGACAGCGAGGGCGCCGTGGCGGCAGGGCGGTCCACCCGCTGCCGTTCGCGCCCGTCCCACCGCCAGGGCGTCACCAGCACGGCGTCGATGCCGTCACGGCGTGACAGCTGGCAGATCGCCAGGCCGGGGACCTGCGGGTAGCAGCCCCACTCGCGCTCGCTGGTCATCACCACGTCCATGTCGAACGTGGCCAGCAGGCCGAGGCACTTGGCCCGGGAGTCGTCGTCGACCCCGGCGAACGCCTCGTCCAGCGCGACCAGGCGCGGCGCGTGCGGGTTGCCCGCGGACTTGTAGTGGGCCGAGGCGGCGGCGAACAGCGGCACCGATGCCGCCAGCACCCGCTCGCCGCCGGAGGCGGGACCGGTCGCGGCTCGCCACTGCCCGTCCTGGAGCCGCTGGATCGCGAACTCGTGCCAGGTGCGATAGTCCAGCGCCCTGGTCAATGCCTCGGTCCAGCCCGCGGCTGGATTGTCGGCGTGTTCGCGGGCGATCCGCTCCTGCAGGAACGCGCCGACGGCGGACCGGTCGGCGGTGGACCAGGCATCCACGGTCTGGCGGAGCCTGCCCCTGACCCGGTCGAGCCCGTCGGGGGCGTTTCTGGCCGTCTTCCAGATCAGCCGCAGCCGCATGCCGGTGGAGGTGGGGCGGGACTCCAGCTCGGCGTTCATCTCCTGGACCTCGGACTCGGCCGCGGCGATCAGCTCATGTAGCGTGCCGGCGACCTCGTTGAGCAGGTGGTTCTCCAGAATCTCGCGTTCTTTGGCCGACAGGAGCTGAGCGCGTTGCTCGGTCTCTTCGGCCAGCGCCCCGGCCAGCTCGGGCATGTCCCTGGTTCGGCCCTGGAAGACCACGTCCACGATCATGACGCCGTCGCGCAGGGTCAGCCCGACGGAGTGCCCGTGCCTCGCCATGGCGTCCGACAACAACTTGTGCTCCTCGGCGACCTTCTTCTGCACCCGGTCCCAGGGGCCGTCGCCGTCGTCCACGGCGTCGAGCTCGGCGTTGACCGTCCTGGCCAGGAGCACGGCGGGCGTCGCCGCCCATTCGCCGCCCGTGTCAGGCACGTCCAGGTCGGCGAGCGCGACGTTCAGCAGGCCGGTGGCGGCGAACGACTGGAACTCGCGCACGGCGGCGTCGCGTGCCGTGGCCGCCTCCTCGATCTGTTTACGCAGGTTGTCGCGCTCGCCCTCGGCCTTGCCGCGCTCCTGCAGGGCCTGCTGCTCGCGTCGGCGAGTGGTGCGCTCGGCGATGGCACGCTCGCTCAGCTCGCGCTCCACCTGGTCGAGCCGGCTGTACAGCTCCTCGACCGCGGCGCCGGCGGTCGCGGCCAGGGTGCGGTACGCTTCGGCCGCGACGTCCGCCTCCTCGCCTGCCTTCGCGGCCAGTTCGGCGGCATCGTCGAGCTGCTCTTTCGCCCGGCCGAGCTCCTCTTCGGCGTCCGCGGCGCTCTCGCGCGCGTCGCGCCACGCATGGACGGCGGGCCACAGTTGGGCCAGGGCCAGCCGGTAGCGGGTGAGTGCGGCCTTGACCTCGCCGAGCGGGCCGAGCTCGGCGGGCAGGCCGACGTCCGCGGCGAACTCCTCGGCCCGGATGCCCGCGTCCCGGAGCTCGGCCTGCCGGTCGCGAAGTAGCCGGGCCGCCGCGGCATGCGCGGCGTCGATCTCGTCCCGCCGTTCGTACGCGGTGGCGCGCTTGACGTGCGCCTCCCGCAGGCCGGCGTCCGGAGGCAGGCCGTGGTGTTCCGCGGCGAGCCTGTCCCGGCGCGCGGCGAGCGACTCGAGCCGGCCGCGCAGGTCGTCGATCCGCCGATTCGCCTGGTCCAGCTCCCTGCGAAGCGTCGCCAGCCGGGTCCGCCGCGCTTCCTCCCTGGCGCCCTCGCCGATGTAGCGGGCCTCGACCTTGTGCCACGATCCGGTGAGTACGCCGTTCGCCCACCGGCCGTCCACCGCCACCCACGCCCGGCGATCGTGGCCGGATCCGAGCCCGATGCCCGACAGGACGGCCTCCACGGCGCCGTCGGCCAGCGCAGCGGCCTGTGGATCGGCCCGGTCCACGGCCGGCCGCAGGACGGCGACGCAGGATGGGCCGGTCAGCGGCTCGCCGGCCACGACGACGGTGTCGTCCTCGGCCAGCAACATCCCGTCCGGCGTCACCCAGGCATCCAGGATCCCGGCGGCCTCCAGCGCCGCCTCCAGCCCGGCCCGATGGTCGGCAGGCAGGGCGCCGGCGAAGTCCACCACTTTCCACAGGGGTGCGCCGGGACGGCCGAGGCGGGTGGCGGGGTCGCGCGTGTGAGGTTGAGGCGGCGCCTCGTGGCTGCCTGCCTCCAGCCGCACGATCTCCTCCGACAGGTCCGCGGCGGCCTGCGTCGCTTCCTCCAACCCGGAGTCCAGCTCCGCGCCCAACCGGCCGAGAGCGTCGGTGGCCGCTCTGGCCGCGTCGCTCACGGCGCTCGCGGCCGGGTTGGGGCCGTCGGTGGAGGCGGCCCAGGACTCCAGCGCCGCGATCACCTCATCGGGATCGTCCAGCCGCAGCTCGACGAGACCGGCCAGGTAGAGGGTGTACTCCTGGACGAGCCCGGCGACCGCTCCGCTCACCGCCTCCTCCGCGTCGGCGACGCGCTCGGCGACGGCCTGCGTCTCCGCGGTCAGCCGCTCCACCTCGGCACGCGCGGACCTCATCCGCTCCTGAGCCTGCCGCACGCCGTCAATGAGCCGCTCCAGCTCGCCGATCGCCTGTTCCTGGCGGTCCGCCAGCTCCTCCGCCGCGCGCCTGATCCGCGCCAGCTCGGGTCGGTCGGCGGTGATGAGGTGATCGGGTTCGGACGGCGTGATGCGGGCGGTCTCGGGCTCGCATCGCGCCGCACGGGCGGCCGACATGGTCAGGTCTCTCACCTGGCCAAGGTCGCGCCCTGCCGCGTCGGCCTTGTCCCGGGCCGTGCGGGCGCGCTGTTCGCGGCGCTGTGCCTCGCCTGTGAGGCGGTCCCGTTCCCGCGCGCAGCGGCGGGCGTGGTCGGCCAGCCGCTCGGCCTCCTGGCCGGTCCGCTTGAGTCGTTCCGCGTCACGCATCTCCGGGCTCTGCCGGAGGGCGTCGCGGCGCGCCTCCAGCAGGGTCCGCTGTGCCTCCAGCTCTTCAAGCACCTGCTGGGCCGCCGCCAGCTCCGCCTCCGCCGCGGCGTGGCGGCCCTCGGCCTCGCCGAGGTCGCGGCCCAGATGCTCGTAGCGGCTGTGTGCCAGTCGTGGCACGGCGGCCTTGCGCTTGGCCGCGATGGCGGCGTACCGGCGGTAATGGACCAGGAAGCCCGCCGCCGCCTCGCGCGCCTCCGCCAGCCCGCGCAAGGCGTCCCGCTCCTCGTCCAGGCCGCGAAACGCCTCGGCGACCGTGGCGATCAGAGCGGAGCTGAGCGGCGGCAGCGCCTCGGTGAGGGCGCGGGACAGCAGCTTCTCATCCGGCTTCTTGGACAACTGCGGCTGGCGCAGCTGGATGAGGAGGTTCACCAGCGCCTCGTAACGGTGCTCGCCGAGCCCGAACAGAGCCTCGTCCACGGCCCTGCGATAGTCGGCGGCCCGGTCGTACACCATGCCTCGGCCTTCGACGGCGTCACGCAGCTTCTCCCGGGTGAGCACCACTCCGGTGGAAGAGAGCAGACGGAGCTCCGCGCCGACGCGTTGCGGGGTGAGGAAGAACCAGTGCCGGACGATGCCGCGGTCCTTGACCGCCTTCAGCCCGCACCCGATCGTACGGAACTCCTCCGAACCGTCCGCCGCACGGCGGCCGAACTCCATCCACGCGTAGCCCAGCCGCTCGGGATGTGGGTGCTTGCCGCCGAGCAGCAGGTTCCACTCCATGCGCTTCTGCCGGTCGCCGTCCGGTTCGACCCGATGCGGGGCCAGCTCTCCGTCGAGCAGGAACGGCAGCGTCAGGGCCAGCACCTTGGACTTGCCGGTGCCGTTGTTGCCGCGCAACAGCAGGCGACCGTCGTGGAAGTGGAACTCCTCCACGTCGTAGTAGAACAGGTCGACAAGCCCGGCGCGCAGCGGCTTCCAGCGTTCGGAGGTCGGGGAGGGCGGCATCATTGTCCTTTGATAACGGGTTCGTCCAAGGCGTATCGAGCGATGGCGGGCAGGCCTACGGCGGCGTCCCCGGTGACGCGGACCAGCCGCAGCGCCGTGAGCTTGGCCAGTGCCCCTGACAGCAGCCCGTCCTCGGCTCCCGGCTCCGTCACGCCCTTGCGCCAGAAGGAGGCGTGCTCACGGGCCGCCCGCCGGACGAAGGACTTCAGCTCCTCCATCGTCTGCTCGCCGTGGGCGGCCAGCTGCTCGGCGACCAGCAGCGTCACGTGACCGTCGGTGCGCTGCTCCGGCATGCGGACGTCGGTCAGCTCGTCATCGGGATCGACCATCGCGATGCCCTCCGCGCGCACCTCCGCCACCAGCCCGGTCGCCTCCTCCAGCCGGCGGACGATGGCATGCCGCTGCGAGGCCAGGTAGGCGCGCTCGGCCTCGTCGAGGTCGGCGAAATAGATCACCGGGTCCTCCAGCAGCTTGCGGGTCAGCCTGCGACGCAGAGCTTGGTTGCGCAGGTCGTCGGTGTCGGCGACCGGCTCGGCCGTCAGCTCGGCGAGCCGGTCCTCGAACGAGACAGCGGTGATCGTGGACGGGCCCCGCGTGCCGGTGAGCAGCGCGGCCAGCACCGGCCTGCGCACGTCGTACAGCACGTCGCCGGTCGCGGACAGGTAGGCGTCCTCGTCGCCCGCGACCTTGCGCAGCACCCCCCAGTCCAGCAGTGTGCGCACCACGGCCACCAGGTCGGCCCGCTCGGCGCGGCTGTCGAGGGTGAAGTCGAAGTCCAGCTCGGGTTCGGCCGCGGACGACAGCACCTCCTCGGCCAGCCGGCCGAGCGTGGTCTGCGCGTCCGCCCGTTCGAGCGTCGCCAGAGCCAGGCAGATCAGCACATAGCGGCGCCGACCGTAGGGCTCTCCCGCCTTGCCCCGCGCTGGATGGGTCGCGTCCCGCGTGTCAGGGGCGGTCTTGAACAGCCGCGCCGTACCCGAGTCCACGGTCAGCCGCCAGCCGGTCTCGCGCGAGAGCCAGTCGCGCAGCTCGCTCACATGCCGGCGCACCAGCACCAGCGCCTCGGGGTCGCGTTCGGCGGTCAGCAGCGGCCTGGCCAGCAGCGCGCGCAGCGCGGCCTGCCGCTGGGCCTGCTCCTCGTCGGAGATCATCGCGCCGCCATCAGGTCGGTGATCTCTATCACGTGCTCGGGTCCGGTGAGCACTCCGTCCTCCGTACGGATCTCCGCCTGGCCCCCGTCAGGGACGAGCGTCAGGCGCACCTCCATCGAGCCGTCGGCGCTCACCGTCTTCACCTCCGTCTCCCCGGGGCGGCGGGCGGAGAGTGCGTCGCCGAGCAGCCCCAGGAACAGCCGGAACGCCCGCGGATCGAGCACGTCCAGCTCCGACAGCAGGACCGGGCCGCCGGTCCGCAGCGCCGCCCGGGCGGCGGCCGTCTCGCTCGCCTCCCGTTCGGCCTGCTCCAGCAGCAACCTACGTGCCTGGGAGCGGTCGGCCACCTTGTTGGGCCTGCCGCGCCGCTCATAGGAACCGGTACGGCGAAGCTGCGGCGAGATCCTGATCGGCGGGGCCTCCGGCCAGGGAACCCCGGACCCGACCTCGCGCCATTCGTCCAGGGTCGCGGCTGTCACCGTCAGATGCCGGGCCGGGGTCAACCCGAACGCCGCCCGCCACAACCGATGCGCCGCCTCCTCGTCGGGCGCCTCGGCGAACCAGCGCGCCAGCGCCCGGAAGTCCGCGGACCGATCGGAACGCCCGGATCGCCGCTCGTTGAGCAGCCCGACCGCATCGATGAGCTGCTTGATCGCCGTGATCGCCGCCTGGCGCAGCAACCGCGCCTGCGACGGCCGGCCGGCGCCCGTGGAGACGAACCAGTCCTGGAGCCCCCTCCAGCGATTGGACCAGGAGGCGAACGCCGCTTCCTCGGCTCTCCCGTACGCCTCCGCCGCGTCCTCCTCGTCGGGAACCGCGTCGGCGGCCTCCCGCCGCGCGGCCAGCCGCAGCAGCCGATCATGGTCGCATTTCTCCAGTTCGCCCAGGAGCGTGGCGATCCGCGCTCCGGAGTTGGCGAGGTCGGCGATGAAACGGTTGATGTAGTCGATCAGCCGTTCCTTGTAGGCGATGAACCCTGCCACGTCACCGTCGGAGAAGTCGATCGCGCGCCGCAACGAGGCCATGAACGCCTGCGCGTTGTCGGCCAGGGACGAGAACCGATCGGACAGGGACAGCAGCAGGAGGTGCACGCGCGCCGGGTCGGGATCCGGATCATGAGCCAGGGCGGCCAGTGACTGCAACTGTTCGGCGATGTCTCCCAACGCCACCGACTGCAGCGCCCCGCGCTTCCCGATGGCATCCTCGTAGAACGCGATCGCCTGCTCGGCAGCCTGCCCCGCATGCGTGAGCTGGAACAGGTACCGCTTGCGGTGGAAGTCCTCCACGCTCGTGACCCTGCCGGTGTCGGCGTCGGCCCGCAGGTTGCCCCATTCCCGGAGCTTGTCCAGCGCCTGCGCGAGCGCGTCGTCGTTGTCCCGCCGCAGCTCCGCCGCCACGTCCTCGGGCCGCAGATGCACGATGAAACGTTCTTTCGCGCGCGCGAAGGAACGCAGGATCTCCCGGTAGAAGGCCGCGTTGGGCGCGCTCAGGTGAGCGAAGGGCTGAAGTTCGTGAGGCGGGAAAGCCATACCGACAGTTTCCCTGCCCAAAGAGGGCGCCGCGTCCCATTGTGGGGGATCGACCCGAGGAGATGAAAAAAAATCTTACCGCGCGGATGTCACTCGTGGCAGCCACGCGAGGTCAGGGCCGCTTGCCGGACAGAGCGTCAGGCGGAGCACGCCGCCGGCAAGCGGGTGCGAGCCGACCAGGTGCGGCGGCGACTGCCGGGCGCGCGTGCTAAATTGGCCGCATGACCAACTTGGCCGAACGACCAAATTCGGCGCGTGGCGACCGGCGGCGTGAGCAACTGGTGGAGACCGGCCTCGCGCTCCTGAGCGAGCACGGGTGGCCCGGCATCACGGCGCGCGCCGTGGCCGAGCGCGCCGGCACCAATCCCGGCCTGATCCACTACCACTTCGGCGGCCTGCCCGGCCTGCACGCGGCGATCTTCCGGCGCGGCACCGACCTTCTCGTCAACCCGCTCGTCGACGAGCTGCTGGCCGCCGGGGACGAGCGGGCCGCGCTCGACTCGATCCGCACCCTGCTGCCGCGGACCACCGACGACGAGCCCGCGTCCCGGCTGGCCGCCGAGCTGATCATCGGCGCGACCCGCGACCCCGCGCTCGGCGCCATGCTCCGCGACGAGCTCCGCCGGGCCCGGCAGCAGATCGCCGACCGGCTGCGCGCGCTCCGCCCCGGCTGGTCGGCCGGCCAGGCGATCGGGGTCGCCACGCTGATCGTTGCCGCGATCGACGGGCTGATGCTGCACTGCATGATCGACGGCGAGCTGCCCGCCGGCGAGGCGCTGGACGTGGCGGAGCGCCTGCTCCCCGGGGAGGAGACGTGAGAGTCCTCATCAGCGGGGCCGGGATCGCCGGGCTCACGCTGGCCTACTGGCTGCGCCGTCGCGGCATCGAGCCGGTGGTCGTGGAGCACGCGCCGCACGGCCGCCTGGGCGGCTACGGGGTCGACTTCTTCGGCACCGGCTACGACGTGGCCGCCCGCATGGGCATCCTCGAGCGGCTGACCCCGCACCGGCTGCCCGTCGACTCGGTCGAGTTCGTCGACGCCTCCGGCCGGTCCTCGGCCCGGCTGTCGGCCGGCCTGCTGGAGCGGGTCATCCGGGGGCCACACCTGCCGCTGATGCACACCACGCTGGAAGGCGCCCTGCTCGACGCCGTCGCCGGCGAGGTGGAGATCCGCTTCGACGACAGCGTCGCCGAGGTCCGCGACACCGGCGACGCAGTCGAGGTCGGCTTCGCCGGTGGCGCCGGCGAGCGGTTCGACCTGCTCGTGGGGGCCGACGGCATCCATTCGCGGACGCGGGAGCTCGTGTTCGGCGCGGAGTCGCGGTTCGTCCGCCCTCTCGGCACCCGCCTCGCCTCCTACCCGGTGCCCGACCGCTACGGCTGGGGCCGCGTGCGCGCCCACTACACCGAGCCCGGCCGCCAGGTCGTCGTCTATCCCGGCGGCGAGCCCGGCACGCTGGTCGCCCTGCTGCTGTTCCGTTCGCCGCACGGCGGGAGCGTTCCGCGTGACCAGCGGACGGGCCTGCTGCGGGAGCGTTTCGCGGGGGCGGGCTGGCTCACGCCGTCGCTGCTGGCCGACGCGCCCGCCGGGGAGTCGATCTTCATGGACGCGATGGCCCAGGTCGTCATGCCCGCCTGGCACCGCGGCCGGGTCGCCCTGATCGGCGACGCTTGCGGCTGCATGACCATGGTGTCGGCCCAGGGCGTCTCCATGGCGATGGCCGGGGCATATGCGCTGGCCGAGGCGCTGGCCGCCGAGCCGGGCCACGAGCGCGCGTTCGCCCGGTACGAGGCCCGGATGCGTCCAGAGGTGCGGCGACGCCAGCGCAACGCGCTCCTGTTCGCCCGCATGCTGCTGCCCTCCGGCCGGGCCGGGCTGGCCGTGCAGGACCTGGCCAACCGGATCATCACCCGTCAGGCGTTCGCGCCCGTGCTGCGCAGGCAGTTCGGTGCGGGGAGCATCCTGCCGCCCGCGACTACCGGAGGAAGGTGACGTCATGGAGATCGTCAAGAGGCCGGCACCGCCGACCGGGCTGCGCCGCAAACTGTGGCGCCTGCCCATCCCGCTCTACCGGCTGGGCCTGGGCGCCCTGCTGGGCCGCCGTATCATGCTGCTCACTCACACCGGCAGGGTTTCCGGCCTGCCCCGCCAGGCCGTCATCGAGGTCGTCGAGCACGACGAGCGCGGCTACGTGGCCGCCTCCGGATTCGGCGTCAAGGCCGACTGGTATCGCAACGTCATGGCCTCCCCCGAGGTGACCATCCAGGTCGGCGGCCACGTGCACCACGTGATGGCCGTCCCTCTACCCGCCGGGGCGGGACCTGACATCATGGCCCGCTACGCGTCCCGGCACCCGGCCGCCGCCCGGCGGTTGTGCAAGCTCATGGGCTACGCCGTCGACGAGAGCCAGGAGGACTACCGCGAAGTGGGGAAGCACATCCCGTTCGTCAGGTTCGTCCCGCGCCGGGACCGGCGATGACCGGGCGTGCCCGGCGACGGGTGCCGCGTCGACCTCGTCCAGATCGGCGCGCGGCTGGGCGACGCGAGCCGGCGCAGGAACGGTGTGACAGGCACTACACGTTCTGTGTCACAGATGTGCGCTAGATGGTCGTTCGCGACCGGGCTTCTGCGGCCCAGTGGGGTGCGTTCCACCGGTCGGCGATGGTGGCGGCCTGTCTGAAGTGGGCGGCGGCCTCGTCGGTGCGGCCGAGGAGGACGGCCAGCTCGCCGAGGATGTGGTCGACCGGGCGCAGCGCCATCGACAGGCTGGTGGCGCCCGCCGGAGGGCCGTTGCGGTGCGGAAGCAGCGTCGCGTAGATCTCCTCGGCGACATCGCGGTCGTTCAGGGCGACGACGGCCATGGCGCGCAACGCGGTGAAGAAGGTGAAGAAGAAGTCGGGGCGGATCGGGCTGGACGACGCGCGGACCTCGCGGGCTTCGGCGTCCAGACCGTTGGCGTGAAGAGCGAGCGCGAGCAGGTCGGAGGTCGTGGAACCCAAGGTCGCGTGGAGGGCGCGAACATCGTCCAGGTGCGCACCGAGTGTGCCGTCGTTCAGCCGGATCGCGGCCAGGGCGAGTTGGAGAAAGCCCTCGGCGTGCACCGATCCGGCGCGCCGCATGCCCTCGTCGGCCTTGACGTAGAGGAGCTCGGCGTCGGCAGATCGGCCTTCGATGAGCGCCAGGGACGCCAGCGTGATCTCGGTGGCGGCGATCGCCTCCCGCATTCGGTAGGCGCGCGCGAGTTCCAGGGCCTCGATGGTCACGTGGCGCATGGTCACCGGGTCGTTGGCGGCGGCGGCGACGGCAGCATGGTTGAGCAGCCCGGTGACGCGATAGACCGGCAGGTCGTGCTCGATGCCGATCTCCACGAGCTCCCGGCAGAGGTCGGCGTCGCCGTGGACTTCGGACAGGATCTGGAGTGCCGCGGCCCGCAGCCGGGGTCCGGTGGCGAGGTCGAGTGCCTCCTGCGCCGCCTCCAGAACGGTCGGGTCGTCCTCGCCGACCAGTTCGTTGGCGTACGCCGTCAGGAGCCGGGACCGCACCGAAGGGGGCAGGTCACGCTTCAGCAGGCGGTTCAGGCGGTCGACGATGGGCCGGTCCACCGTGCCGTACGTACGGGCCTGCCAGGCGGTCGGCTCTGTCCATGCCGTGAATGCGGCGATCATCAGGTCGTCGCGGCCCAGGGACTCTGCGTACTCCACGGCTTCACGGCGTGTCTCGCGGGCGGCTCGGACGGCTCCCGCCCGGATCTGCGCGCGTAGCAGCCTGCCGAGCAATTCGACGCGTTCGTCGGGTCCGGTCGAGTTGGTGATGGCGTCGGTGAGGAGGTCGGCCGCCACGTCGTGGGCGTAGCGGGCCTCGGCGAGCTCGGCGGCCTGGACGCAGTAGCCGACGGCCTTCGGTGAGCCGGCGCGCGCGTAGTGGTGGGCCAGCGCGGCGATGTCGTCGGTGTCTTCAAGGGCGGCGGCGATCCTGGCGTGCATCCGGGTGGCACGCAATCTGCTGAGGTCGGCGATGAGCGTGTCCCTGACGAGGGCGTGGACGAAGCGGACGCGTCCGGGGGCGGGCTCGTCGAGGAGCCCGGCGATGACGCCCGCGTCGAGGGCGTCCATCACGCCGTCCTCGTCGGTGTCGGCGGCCTTGATGAGGATGTCCACCGCGCTTTCTCGACCTGCGACCGCGGCCAGCCGGAGGATGGACACGCCTCCTTCGGGCAGGCGCGCGAGCCGTCGGCGCAGGACGTCCCGTACGCCTTCTGGGACCTCGGAGAGGGCGACCAGCGCGCCTTCGCCGTTCAGCAGCCGGGCGCTTTCGCGCACGTAGAACGGGTTGCCGCCGGTGCGTTCGGCGATCCCTGCGATGGTTTCCTCGTCGGCTTCGCATTCGGTCCGTACGAGCTGCGCGACGGCCTCCTCACTGAGGCCCGGCAGCGCCAGGCGGAGGGGCGTGGCGCGAGCGAGGGAGGCCAGCGTTTCGGTGAGGTGCCCGCTCTCGTCCGCGCGGTACGCGGCGACGACCAGGATCGGGGCCCGTATGCCGAGGCCGCCGCCGAGCAGTTCCAGTGTGGCGGCGTCCGCCCAGTGCAGGTCGTCCAGCATGACGGCGACCGGGCGTTTCGTGGCGACCGCCGCGAGCCGTTTCCATACGGCTTGGCGCAGGCGGAACCGTCCCGCGGTGGCGTCGGCGTTCACCGGCCCGGTGCCGGTGAGTAGCGGCGCGAGGTCGTCGGCGAGCTCGCCCGGGGACATAGTCGCGGCGACGGCGCTCAGCGCCTCGGTCCAGGCCCACGCGGGTGGCGCGCTGTCGACGTCGGGGCAGTGGCCGGCGGCGACCAGCCACCCGTCACGTTCGAGCCGCCTGCCGAGGTGTTCCAGCAGCGTCGACTTGCCGAGCCCGGCCTCGCCGGTGACAAGGGCGATGCGGGCGCCGTCGGTGGCGGCCTCGGCGGCGGCCGTGACCAGTGCCGACAGTTGTGCCTCGCGTCCGATGAACGGCGCCTCGGTGATCGGAGCCGGCCGCGGTGCTCTTGGCGGTGGCGGGGGTACGGTCGCGCGCAGGACGTCCGTGCGCCGGGTGAGGATGGCCTCCTCCAACGCCGTCAGGTCCGGGCCGGGGTCGAGCCCGAGCTCCTCGGCGAGGATGCCGCGGGCGCGGCGGAGCGTGGCCAGCGCGTCGGCTTGGCGGCCGCTGCTCCACAGTGCCAGGGCGTGCAACCGCCACCCTTCCTCACGGAGGGGCTCGTCACGGGTGAGCCGTTCGGCCTCGGGAACGACCGCGGCGGGGTCGCCGTTTCGCAGCCCCGCCGCGACGTGCAGTTCGGTGGCGGCCAGACGCAACTCGTCCAGCCGGGCGATCTCGGCGGCGGCCCACGGTTCGTCGGCGACCTCGGCGAACGCCGGTCCCTGCCACAGTCCCATCGCCTCGGAGAGCCGGGCCTGGGCGACGCGCGGGTCGGCTTCCGTACGGGCTTGGTCGAGCAGGTCCTCGAACCGCCAAGCGTCCACCGACTCCGGGGGCAGCCGCAGCGCGTAGCCGGGCGACGCGCTGACCAGCAGCCGGGCCGGCGTGCGCGGCGGACGTCCGGGCTCCAGCAGCCGGCGCAGGTTGGACACGTACGCCTGCAGGGACATCAGCGCTCGCGCGGGCGGCTCCCCGCGCCACAGGTCCTCGATCATCCGGTCGACGGGCACGACGTGCCCGCGCGCCGCCACCAGCAACGCCAGCACGCCCCGTTGCCGCGGCCCGCCCAGGGGAACGGGCTCGCCGCCGACCTCGGCCGCGAAAGAGCCCAGCACCCGGATGAAGACCATGATCCGCGCATTTTACGTGGACGTTCCATATCAACTCCAAATCTCCTCCAAACACCCAGGAGCAGCCTGGAACACGTCGCAACCGATGAAGGGCAGGAGCAGATGAACGTCGCTGAGCCCTGCCCGGTCTGACCGTCAAAGGAGAACAACCGTGTCGCTGAAGAAGCTCAACACCGTCATGGCCACCGCCGTCGTCCTGTTCACTCTCTACCTCGGGTTGTCCTTCCTCCTGCCCCTCGAGCCGTCCTTCCCGGGTCTGCCGAACTGGCCCTCCGGCGACAGCGGCTTTCCTGCCGTGAAGGGCAGCCGCGAAATCGCGATGGGCCTGGCCATGGGCATCCTGCTGGTGACGGGCCACCGCCGCGCATTGGGCTGGGTCCTGCTGATGGTGGCCGTCGCCCCGTTCGGCGACATGGTCAACGTTCTGGCCCACCATGGCTCTACGGCCGCCGCGTTCGGCATCCACGGCCTGACCTCGGCACTGATCGCGGTCACGGGCCTGCTGATCCTCCGCGAGGCCGGCGAGGCCCGCAAGGCCCGGGAGGCCGCCGCCCCTGCGCCCGCCGCACAGCCCGCCTGACATGCCGCAGTGCGGCACGGTATTCCTCCGCATTCTCTGACAACTCGAAAGGGAGACGACGATGACGATCAACGATTTGCGTGGTGTCCTCAAGGGGCGCGTGCTCCTGGCCGGTGACGACGGCTTCGAACAGGCGGCCACCGCGTGGAATCTGACCGTCAGGCAGCCGGTGGCGGCCGTGGTGGAGGCCGCGGATGCCGACGACGTGGCGGCGCTCGTACGTTACGCACGGACGGCGGGTATGACGGTGACCGCGCAGCCGAGCGGCCACGGCGCCTCCGGTGACGTGGAAGGCCTGATCCTGCTGCGTACCGGCCTGCTGAACGAGGTGGAGATACGCGCGCAGGAGCGCGTGGCCCGGGTGGGCGCGGGCGTGAAGTGGGGGCAGGTGCTCGCGGCGGCCGGCCCGCTGGGTCTGACCGGTCTGTCCGGCAGCGCGCCGGGGGTCAGCGTGACCGGCTACACCCTGGGCGGCGGGGTCGGCTGGTTCAGCCGCAAGCACGGCTTCGCCTCCGACAGCGTGCGGGCCATCGACATCGTGGACGCCGACGGCGAGCCGGGCCGGGTGACCGCCGAGTCCGATCCCGAGCTGTTCTGGGCGCTGCGCGGCGGTGGCGGGGACTTCGCGATGGTGACCGCTCTCGAACTCGACCTGTTTCCCGTGCCGGTCCTGTACGGCGGGCGCGTGATCTGGCCGGAGCACCGGACCAGGGAGGTGTACGACGCGTTCCTGGAGATCACCGCCGAGGCGCCGCGTGAACTCAGTGTCTGGATCAACCGGCTCCAGCCCCCCGGCGCGCCGCCGATGGTCACGCTGGACGTGGCCTACCTGGGTGAGGCCGCTCAGGGGCAGGACCTGCTGGCGCGCATCGACAAGATCGGGGGCGCGATCTCCGACAGCCGCGGCGTCGTCCCGGTCGCCGACCTGGGTGACATCACGGCCGAGCCCACCGATCCGGCCCCCTCCATCACTCGTGCGGAGCTGCTCACCGGCCTGGACGCGGACGCGGTGGAGCTCCTGCTGGCCAAGCCGGTCGAACCGCTCATCAACCTGCAGATCAGGCACCTGGGTGGGGCGCTCGCCGAGCCGGGCGGCGGGGCCGGTGCGAGCGGGGCGGTGGCTGAGCCGTACCTGCTCGGCCTGCTGGGTCTCGGTTCGCCGCACGCGGCCGATGCGACGCGCGCCAAGCAGGCCGAGGTCGTGGCCGATCTGGGGGCCTACATCAGCGGCCGCAAGCCGTACACCCTGCTGTCCCCCGGTGACACGGCGTCGAAGTCCTTCTCCGGCAGCGCGCTCGCGCGGCTGCGGGCGATCAAGCGGGCTCGTGACCCGCACAACGTGTTCCGCGCGAACTACCCGGTACTCGAATGAAGCGCTCCCCGCAGGTCACGGCCCAGTGCGGCGCCGCACCCCCGGCGGGAGCCCGACGGCAGGGATGACGCGCCTGCGGCAGGATGGTGGGTCAGCACGCGGTCCTTGGTGAGGGCCGGCAGGTCGGCCCGGTCAGGCATCGGCGTTTCTTCGAGGCGCGGGGGTTCCGTGCCACCGGAAGGGGTCGTCTTCCAGTGCGGAGCGGTCCCAGCGTCCGTGGTCCGCGGCGGCCTCGTAGGTGGTGTGGAGGAACTCGGCGACCGCGCGGTCGGGGTCGGGCGCGGCGCGGGCGGCCTCGTAGGGCAGCAGGAACTGCTGGAACTCAGTGCTGAAGTACGCCCCTTCGGGGCCGACCGGTTGATCGGCGAACCCGTCGGGTTCGGGGTAGGCGTAGGAGTAGAAAGCGCCTTCTTCTCCACCGCCGGGCCAGAATCCGCAGCTGGACAGTTCCCGGGAGTAGCCTTCGACCATGACCCAGTCCCCGCAGTTGGGCACTCCGCCCGGATGCGGCGGAGCCGACCGCCCGGAGAAGCGGGTGCAGGCGAGATCCATACCTCCCCAGAAGAAGTGCACCGGACTGACCTTGCCGACGAAGTGCGACCGGAACTCGCCGATCACGCGGTTCGCCTGCAGCAGCTGTCGCCAGAACAGGGCGGCCGCCTCGCCGTCGTAGGAGGCGTGGGTGTGGTCCTCGGCGAAGGGGATCGCCGGCTCGACCTCGTTGGGGTGCGGCCGGATCGGGGCCTCGATCCCGAGTTGGTCGAGCATGTCCAGGATCCGGGTGTAGAACTCGGCGACCGGCATCGGCCGGAGCGGGAGGCTCCGCACGCCGCCGTTGCTGCTGCGGACCTCGAGCTGGTGACCGACGAAGTCGAACTCGATCTCGAAGGCCCCCGTGCGGTACGGGATGGCCGACGTCGTCAACCCGCGCGGGCTGACGTACAGGGTCACCTGCCACCAGTGGTTGAGCAGCGGAGCGTGGGCCATGCGGATCTTGCCCACGATCTGGGTCCACATGTGCAGGGTCTCGCGGGTGGGGGTCCAGTCCGAGACTCGTAGGCTCGGCCAGGTCGTTGTCGTGGGGCTGGTCATCGGTTCTCACATCCTTGGCGGCGCCGGGAGGGGGTGGTGGTCGTGGTGGTCATGTTCTGCGGGCGGCTCCTCCGTGGTCGCTCTGATGTCGGTTCTCGGTTCCGGCCCGGCCGGAACCGACGCGCCGTTTTGTTGATGTGTCTACATCTATGCGATTTCCGATGACGTGTCAACATCGCTGGTAGGCTCTAGGCATGTTGCGTCCTGGAAGCTGGACGAAGCCGGCGGGCGGGAGTCCCGTCCGGGTGGTCGCCGGAGAGCCCGGTAGCAGGCCCCGGTTGGTCGTCGAGAGGCGGCGGGCTGAGCGGTGTGTCGAGAGCTTCTTCGGAGGGAGCAAGCACGCGGGCCGTAATGTCATCAGGTGCGAGTCCTGCGGCCTCGTCAGAGTTACGGCGGAGGAGCCGAGCTGCTCATGTCACGGTGAAGGCCAGGTCCGGCGGGTGGGCGTTCCGGAGATGCGCCTGTCGGGCCCTTCCGGGGTACGGGGAGCGGCTCGTGTGCATGGATCGGTGCTCAAGCTGATCCGCCAGTGGCTGCAGGCGGGTGCGATGGTGGACGGGGTGCTGGAGCGGACGGTCGATGGGCCCTCGCAGGGCGGGGTGATCTCCCCGCTGTATGTCCAGAAGATCATCGGTAAGCCGTATGCGGGAAAACCGCACGTAGGGATGGAAAGGGGGATGGGGAAACCGGGCCGCGCAGCGGTACCGGCGCCCCTGACTGCCAATGGGTGAGGCGCGCTGGCTCGACGAGCGGGAGGCGCGCGTGTGGCGCGGGATGATCGGCGTGCTGCAGCGGCTGACCGCGGTGCTGGAGCGCCAGTTGGTCCAGGATGCGGGGCTGTCCGGGGCGGAGTACACCCTGTTGGTGCCGCTGTCGGAGGCTCCGGGCGGGGTGTTGCGGGCGCGTGACCTCGGCCGGATGGTCGGCTGGGAGCGCAGCCGGATCTCCCACCAGGTCACCCGGATGGAGAAGCGCGGCCTGGTCGCCCGTGAGGAGTGCAGCGAGGACGCGCGCGGGTCGATGGTCCGGCTCACCGACGCAGGCCGTAAGGCCATCGTCGCCGCCGCTCCCGCACACGTCGCCGCCGTCCGGCGGCACTTCATCGGCGCGCTCACCGACGCCGAACTCGATGTCATCGGACCCGCGCTCGAACGGGTCCTCGACCGGCTCCCCGACGACGACGGATGACACCTCCTCCTCAGGCGGGCTCTGCCGCGCAGGCCGGCTCGCGCACCGGGCGTTTCCCCGTGGTCAGGAACGTCGTCACCGCGGTGTCCGCGCACGTGTTCTTGCCGAGCCGATCGCCGTCATGCCGTTCGGCGTGCGCGACGGAGCGCAGGAGAACGCACTACCTCCATGACCAGCCCGGATGAATATTCGGCACTCGCACCTGCCACAGCACGGTGGCGGTACGCAGCCGGTTCTCCCGCCGGCGCGGATCCCTTGATCACGGCCCGGTCCCACCTGTCAATGACGGGGCCGTGATCAGGGAAGCGCGCTGGTGGTCAGGCGCAGGTGTAGCCGGACGGCAGGGCGGTGTCGCCGTTGGGCCTGCTCGCCTGGAAGCCGAAGCTGGCGGTGCCGGCTCCCGGCGCGAGCGTGCCGTTGTGGCTGACACTTCTGACCGTGACGGTCTGGCCGCTGGTGGTGATGGTGGCGTTCCACGAGCCGGTCAGGGTGTGCCCGGCCGGCAGGGTGAAGGTGACGGTCCAGCTGGTGATCGTCGAGGTGCTGGTGTTGGTGATGGTCAGCGGCTGGATCACGTACCCGTTCCCCCACTGGGACTGCACGGTCGCGGTGGCCGAGCAGGCACCGGTCGTGCCTCCCTGGGTGGTGATCTGGACGGTGTCGGAGGCCGGTGAGGCGTTGCCGGCGGCATCGCGGGCCCGGACCTGGTAGCGGTAGGTGGTGTTCGCGGTCAGGCCCGTGTCGGTGAACGAGGTCGTGGCCGAGGTGCCGACCTGGGTGAACGTGCCGCCTGACGCGCCGGGAGCGCGCAGGATGTCATAGCCGGTCACCCCGGTGTCGTCCGTGGAGGCCGTCCAGGTCAGGCTGGTGCCGGTTGTGGTGGTGCCCGAGGCGGTGAGCCCGGCCGGGGCGGTCGGCGGCGTGGTGTCGCCTCCGGTGGCGGCCGTGGTGAAGGTGGCCGGCGCGGAGTTGCCCGACAGGTTGCCCGCGCCGTCACGCGCCCGTACGTACACCTGGTATTGGGTGTTGGCGCTCAGCCCGGTCAGGGTGATCGAGGTGGTGGTGGACTGGCCGAACTGCGGGTCGGTGGCGCCTTGCTCACGGTAGATGTTGTAGCCGGCCAAGCCGGAGCCGCCCTGGTCGGTGGACGCGGTCCAGGTCAGCGTGGCACTGGCGGCGGTCACGTCGGACGCGACAGGGGTGCCTGGCGTGGTCGGCGGCGTGGTGTCGGCCGGACTCGTGGTCAGGCCGAAGAACTCGATGGCGTAGCGGGCCATGCCGCTCTGCGGGAGAGCGTGCCCGGCGCCCTGGATGCTGTACGCCTCCACCTGCACGGTGCCGGACTGATTGGCGTACCGGCTGCGGTTCCAGTTCGCCTGCGGGGTGTCGGTGCTGGTCGGGGTCTGGCTCAGCCCGAACACGTTCGTCCACTGCTCGATCGACTCGCGCAGCAGCGAGTAGGGCACGAGGGTGTCGGCGGTGCCGTGCCACAGCTGCATGCGCGGGCGAGTGCCGGAGAATCCCGGGTACGCCTGGCGGACCGCGTCGCCCCACTGCTGGGGTGTCCGGTCCATGCTCCCGCCGGTGCACCTGCTGCTTCCTGGCGGATAGTCGGAGGCGCCGGCGAAGCAGTTGAAGGGCACGCCCATGAAGGAGGCCCCGGCTTTGAACACGTCCGGATGGACGGCGAGCATGTGCTGGGTCATCATGCCGCCGGACGAGCTTCCGGTGGCGTAGACCCGGTTCGGGTCTCCCTGGTAGGTCCGCTCGACATAGTCGATCATCGAGAGGATCGAGACCGGATCGCTGCCGCCGCCGCGCCGCTTGGCCGCGTCCGACCAGGTGTCGAAGCAGTTGCCGAACCCCGCCGACTGGGTGGCCGTCGGGTAGATGACGATGAAGCCGTAGCGGTCCGCCAGCGAGGCGAACTCACTGCCCTGGTAGAAGCCGGGACCGGAGCCGCCGCAGCCATGCATGGCGACCACGATCGCCGGCGAGGACGGGTGCGAGTCCGGCACATAGACGTGCATCCGCATGTTGCCCGGGTTGTTGCCGAAGCCGGTCACCTCCACCAGGGTGGCGGCGACGGCCGGCGATCCGAGTACCACGGTCATGACGGCGAAGAGCGCCGCGGCGCAGGCACCAGCCAGCACCGTGGTCAATCGTCTCATTCCCGTTCCTCCTCTCCGATGTCCGCGGCGCGCCACGGATCGGTCCGCCGCGTATTGACGTCGATCGCTGGAAAATAAAAGGGCCCGCGATCCACCGTCAATGCAGGCTTGGTACGCATGCCCGCCAGGTCACCTGGCAGAAAGCCGTTTCCCCTGGTTATCAAGTAACTTGTTATCAAGGTCCTTGATACCGATGCGAGAAACTTACATCGAGGCCCGTTCTGACGGCGCGCGATATCGTCTCCTGGTGACCGATCCGGGTGTCCCCGCGGCCGCTGCGCCGGACGCGCCGCCGCCTCATGTGAGTTACCTGGTGTTCCGGCTGGAACGCCGCATCCGCGCCTGCCTGGATGAAGCGCTCGCCCGGCACGGCATGACGACCACCGGATACATGGCGCTCAGCGAGCTGCGCCTGCGCGACGCCCCGTCCTCGGCCGACCTGGCCCGCATCGCCTTCGTCACCCCGCAGGCGATGAACCTGGTCATCCGCGATCTCGAACAACGCGGCCTGATCCGCCGCGACCCGCATCCCCGTGGCGGCCGCGCTCTGCGCACCCGCCTTACCCCTGAAGGCCTGAGCACCCTCCGGCGATGCGACCGCTCCCTCGACGACATCGAAGCCGTCATGCTCGCCGAGATCGACGACCTGGACCGCACGACACTCGCGGAAATGCTCACGCTGTGCGCCCGAGCCCTCCACCCGGACACGCGGGCCCTGGCCCCGGTCCTTCGCTCGCAGAAGCCGCCACCGTCGCCCTGGCCATAGTGTGGTCCGTGGCCGGCATGCGGCCCGGCCCTCGCCCCCGCGCGGGGACCGCGCCGATCACCCGTGTGAAAGGGCCTTGGGTCCGATTTACGAGGACGATAGAGTCTGGCCCTGAAGCAGATCCGTGCGGGGTTGAGGAGGGGGATGTCCTTCACGCCCTTGTCCCTGCCGCAGCCTCCCGCGAAGGCGCCGGAGTTCGGACGAGACGCGCTGATCGTGTGCGAGAGCCTGGTGCGGATCTACCAGTCCGGGTCGGTCGAGGTGCAGGCACTGCAGGGGCTGGACCTGGTCGTGGACAGCGGGGAGATGGTGGCCGTCGTCGGAGCGTCCGGGTCGGGGAAGTCGACGTTGTTGTCCATCCTGGCCGGGGTCGACGCTCCCACCGCCGGGCGGGTGCGGGTCGATCAGTGGAATCTGCTGGACATGTCGCGGGCCGATCGTGTCCGGTATCGGCGGCACACCGTGGGACTCGTACGCCAGCAGACGGCCGCCAACCTCATCCCGTACCTGACCGCGCGGCAGATGGTCGACCTGCCGATGACAGCGGCCCGCACTCCCGGCCGGGTACGCCGCAAGCGTGCCGCCGAGTTACTGGACCTGCTCGGCGTCGCCGAGTGCGCCGAGCGGCGGCCCGCGCAGCTGTCCGGCGGCCAGCAGATGCGGGTGGCCATCGCGGCGGCCCTCGCCAACGAGCCCAGGGTGCTGCTGGCCGACGAGCCGACCGGGGAACTGGACAGCGCCACGTCGGCCGCGGTGTTCGGGCTGTTACGGGAGGTCAACCAGCGGCTGGGCGTCACCGTCGTCATCGTGACCCACGATCCCGCGGTCAGCGGGCAGGTGGAGCGGACGGTGGCGATTCGCGACGGGCGCACGAGCAGCGAGGTGTTGCGGCGTACCGCCACCGGCGACGACGGCGCCCCGCAGGTGATCGCCGAGGAGTACGCGGTGATGGACCGGGCGGGGCGGATTCAGGTGCCGCGCGACTACCGGGAGGCGCTGGCGTTGACGCGACGGGTCCGGCTGGTGCTGGAGGCCGATCACGTCGCGATCCGTCCCGACGGCGGCGGGCCCGGATGAACGGCGGGCCCCTGGTCAGCGTGCGTGGCGTTCATCGCCGGTTCGGCAGCGGGGCGACCGCCGTGCACGCGTTGCGGGACGTCACGTTCGAGCTCGCGGCCGGCACCATGACCGCCCTCGTCGGGAGGTCCGGCTCCGGCAAGACCACGCTGCTCAACATCGTCGGCGGCCTGGACCGCCCGGACTCCGGTACGGTCCACGTCGACGCAACGGACGTCACCGCCCTCGACGAGGACGGCCTGTCCCTGCTACGGCGGGAGAAGGTCTCGTACGTCTTCCAGACCTTCGGCCTGATCCCGGTGTTGTCGGCCGCGGAGAACGTGGGCGCTCCGCTGCGGCTGGCCCGCGTACCGCAGGTGGAGCGTGAGCGGCGGGTCGCGCTGCTGCTGGACCTGGTCGGACTGGCCGCCCACGCCGAACAGCTTCCCGGTGAGCTGTCCGGCGGGCAGCAGCAGCGGGTGGCGATCGCCCGGGCGCTGGCCGCCTCGCCCCGGCTGCTGATCGCGGACGAGCCGACCGGGCAGCTGGACGCCGAGACCGGTCTGTCGGTGATGGCACTGCTGCGCGGGGTGGTGGAGTCGGAGGGGGTGACGGCGCTGGTCTCCACACATGATCCGACGATGCTCGCGCTGGCGGATCGGGTGATCCGCATCAACGACGGGCATCTCGACGAGCATCCCGGCAGGAGCCTGATGGGCGGCTCGACGGACGCTCCAACGGCCGGGGCGATTCTTGATCAGTAAGAGCTGTCCGTGCTGAGGCTGGTCGCCCGGCGAGCCCGTGCGCAATGGCCCATGCTGGCCGCCCTCCTGGCCGTCGCCGTGGTCGGCCCCACGCTGCTCGGCACCTGCGCCCTCCTGCTCACCCGTACCGCCGAGCAGGCGCTGGAGACCGCCGCCTCTCGCGCCACCCCCGACCAGACCGACGTCACCGCCTACACCGTCACCATTCGCGGCGAGCACGCGAGATCCGTCGCCGACGACACCCGCGCCGCGCTGACCTCGGCCCTCGCTCCGTTCGCGACGACGACGGCCGCGCGCGCGTCGTCCGTGATGCGGTCGCTCCCCGGCGCCGGTGTTGCGGCTGTGGCGTACCTGTCGGGGGTGGAGGATCTGCCGGCCCGCGCCCAACTGGCCGGCGGACGCCTGCCTCGGGCGGGTGCCGCGCCGGCGGAGTCCGTGGTCCTGGAGAGCACCGCGCGGCAACTCGGCCTGAGCGTCGGCAGCCGGGTCAGCCTCGGCAGAGAGCTGGCCGACGATCCCGACCAGGGGATCGAGGTGAGCGTGGTCGGGATCGTACGCCCGCTGCCGGGCACCGGCTGGGAGCGCGACCCCCTCGCCGCCACCGGCTACGACCTGGCCTACCGCGACGGCCGCTCCGCACAGCCGGTTCACGCGTACGGGCCGTTCATCGTCGACCTCGCCGACCTGCTCGGCGGCGGCTCCACCCTCGACCGGCTGGAGATCACCGCCCACCCCGACCTGTCCGCCCCCGACCGCCGCGACCTCGACACCGTCACCCAGGCCGTGCTCGGCGCCGACCGCCGGCTGGGGCAGACGCTCGGCGACCGGGTACGGATCCAGCGCGTCGCCTCCCGATTGCCCTCGACCCTGCTGGCCGCGCACGATCAGCAGGAGGTCACCACGGCCGCCGTGCTCGCCGTCGCCGCCATCGGCCTCGTCCTGACCGCGACCGCCCTCGCCCTCGCCGGCCGGCTCAGCGCCGGTGTGCGCAGCGACGAGACCGCCCTGCTGTCCGCGCTGGGCGTCGGCCGCGGTCAGCTCGCCGGCGCCGCGCTCGTCGAGGCCGGCGCGCTCGCCGTGCTCGCCACCGCGATCGCGATCCCGGCCTCGTCCGCCCTGCACGCCGGGCTGACCCGGCTGCCGCCCATGGCCGGGGCCGGGCTCGCCACGCCTTTCGGCGTGAACGCCGCACAGGTGTCGTCCGTCGCCGGCGGCGCGCTGGCGCTGGCGGCGGTGCTCGTCGTGCCCTCGCTGCGGACCTCCTCCGCGGGTGTGCGCGGGCGGCGGGAACTGCTCGCCCGATCCGGCGCCGACCTGCTGCTCGTGGCGCTCGCCGCCATCGGCTGGTGGCAGTTGCGCGACCAGCCGACCGGTTCAGGGTCTCCCATCGACACCGTACGGGTGCTCGCTCCCGCGCTGCTGCTCATCGCCGGATCGGCAGTGACGTTGCGCCTGGTGTGGCCCGCGTTGCGCGTTGTGGAACGGCTGGCCGTCCGGGCTCGCGGATTGATGGTGCCGCTGGCCGCGTTCGAAGCCGCCCGCAGGCCGCAGGCGGTCGCGGCGGGGCTGCTGATCGGGCTGGGCTGCGCGGCGGCCACGTACGGGATCGGGTTCGACGCCACGTGGCAGCGCTCCCAGCGGGACCAGGCCGATCTGTCCGTCGGCACCGATCTCGCGCTCACCCTCACCTCACCGCCCGCCGCCGGGCAGGGCCCGGTGGTCGGCGCGGCCAGCGGGGGAGAGGTGAGTCCCGCCACCGATCGGGGCATCGCGGTCGGGCAGTGGCTCGGCGGCGCCGGTGACCCGCCGCGGCTGATCGCCGTGGACACCACGCGCGCCGAGGCGCTGCTGCGCGGGCGGCTGAACGACGGTCGCACCTGGAACGCCGTCGGCGCCGCTCTCGCGCCGCCGACGCGCGCCGCCGGTGTTCCCGTCCCGGCCGGAGCCGCGCTCTCCCTGGCCGGGAACGCGACCGGTGCGACGCCGCTCACCGTGACGCCCCGGCTGCTGCTGCAGGATGCGACAGGGCTGCGTACTCCGTGCACCGGTGCGCCCATCCCGCTCGACGGAAAAGCACATCCGCTGCCGGGCTGCGCGACGGCCGAAGGGCTCCGGCTGGTCGCGGTGTCCCTGCCGTTCGCGATCGCGACGGGGAACGTGGGCACCGGCTATTCCGATGCCCTGGCGGAACCCCCGGCGGGCGACAGCCGCGTCGCCGTGACGCTCACCGTGGCGGGAACAGCCTCGGGGGCATCGCCCTGGACCGCCACCTCAGCCGGGCCGGCCCCCGGGCAGCTCGGCAACCCGGCCGTCGCCCTGACCGGCACCTCCGCGGGCGCCGAGCTGAGGATGACCACGACCGTCGCGCTGAAGGGCCCGCCGGACGCCGCCAGGACCCTGGTCGCCACCGCCTTCCCGGCTCCGGGGCCGATGCCCGTCGCCGTCTCCGCCCGCTTCGCCGATGAGGTGGGCGCCCGGCGCGGCTCCCGGCTCGACCTCACCGTCGGGCTCACCCCCTTACAGGTCAGCGTGGCCGAGGTGCTGCCGGCCGTGCCGTCCGCTCCGGGCGCCGCGGCCATCCTGGCCGACTTCGACGCCCTCTCCCGTGCCCTCGCCGTCAGCGGCGACTTCGACGTGCCCGTGGACGCGTGGTGGGTCGGCCATCCCGCCAGAGGCGATGTGGCCGATCTCCGCCTCGGCAGCGTCACCACGCGCGCGTCCGAGACCGCCCGGCTCACCGGCGGCCCGCTGCGGGCCGGGCTGCCGGCCGTGCTCCGGCTGCTCGTACCGGCCGCGGTGCTGCTGATGATCGCCGGGATCGTCCTGCACGTGACGTTCGACCTGCGGGCCCGCGCGGTCGAGATGGCGCGCCTGCGGGGTATCGGGATGACCCGGCGCGAGATCCGTACCGTGCTGCTCGGCCAGCACGTCGGCATCCTGCTGCCGCTGCTCGCGGCGGGCGCCGTCGTCGGCGCGCTGGCCACCCGCGTCGTCGCGCCGCTGCTCGTCCGCTCCGACACCGGCGCCGCTCCCGTTCCCGAGGTTCTGCCCGTCTGGCCGTGGGCCGCCGAGGCCGCCCTGCTCACCGGGCTGCTGGCCGGATGCGCGCTGGCGGTGAGCGCGGTGGTCGTCGTCCAGTCCCGGCTTGCCGACGCCGCGTATCTGCGGGTGGCGTCGTGAGGATCCCGGCGCCGCACTGGCCCAGCGTCGCCGGCCGCGCCCGCGCGGACGCCGGGCCGTTGCTCCTGGCCGCCGTCGTGGTGGCGGCCATCACGTTGCTCGCCGGCGCGGTACCGCCGCTCCTGTCCGCGACCGCCGACGCCGCCGTACGGGACGCGGTACGCAGGAACGGCGGCGACCTCCAGGTCCACAGCCGCATGGAAGTCGACGACGGGCCGAACGGCAGCCGCGTCCGGCACCCCCGCCTCGCCGAGGGCGTCGACGACTTCCGCGTCAGGGCGACGGACGAACTCGGCCCCGGCCTGCGCGCCGCCCTGCATCCGCCCGTCGCCACGGTCATCAGCCCCACCCTCAAGATCACCGATGGCAGCGTGCTGCGGACGTTCCAGCTCGCCTATGTGGCCCGCGACGGCGGGCCCGACGTGACCTGGATCGCGGGCGGCCCGCCCCGGCCCACCGCCTCCGCGACGGCGGCGGTTCCCTACGACGCGCCGCCGTGGCCGGTCCAGGTGGGCCTGTCGGAGGCGGACGCCGCCGCTCTCCAACTCCGTCCCGGCGCCCGCCTCCCGCTGGCGGACGACCAGGGGAATGTCAAGAAGGTCCAGGTCAGCGGCATCTTCCGGCCTCGGGACAGCCGCGATCCCGCCTGGCGGCTCCTCCCCTCGCTGCTGAGTCCCGTCGCCGGCGCGGGCGGCACGGGATTCACCCGGTTCGCCGGGCTGCTGTCCCGCGACTCGCTGCCCGACGCCCGGCTCGCCTTCGGACGGGACGAGTTGCGGCGTACCGTCTGGTTCACCCCCGACCCGGCCCGGCTCACCTGGGCCGTGGTCCCGTCGGTCGTCGCGAAGGTGGTCGCGCTCAAGGCGGCCTCCGGCTCCTCCGGCGCCCGGGACGGCTCGCTGAAGTGGGAGGCCCGGCTCGACGGGGTGTTGCGGACCGTGAGCTCCCAGGTCGACGCCGCGTCCGCGCAAGCGTCCGTCCTGCTCGTCGCCCTGCTCGCCGTCGCGGTCCTGGTCCTGCTGCTCGCCGCCGACCTGCTGGTGCACCGCCGCGCCCCCGCCCTGGCCGCCGCCCGGCAGAGAGGGATGTCGCTGCCGGTGACCGGCGGCGAGCTGCTGCTCGAATCCGCCGTGATGGCGCTGCTGGCCGCGGCGGCCGGGCTCGGCCTGGCCCGGGCCGTCGCGCCGGGGGTCTCCTGGGAGTGGATCGCGCCCGTGGTGGTCACCGCCGTCGCCGCCGGACCGGCGTTCGGGACGCTCACCGCCGCCCGCGCCACCCGGGATCGCCGTCTCCCGGCCAACCGGAGTGCGCGGCGGTGGGTGCGTAACACCGTACGACTGCGGCGGGCCGCTCTTGAGACCGGGGTGCTGGCGGCCGCCTCCGGCGCCATCGTCGCTCTGTACCAGCGTGGAATCGGTGGCGGGGTGCTGCCCGCGAGCGCGCCTGCCCTCTGCGCGCTCGCAGGCGCGCTCATGCTGGCGCGGGCGCTGCCCCTCGCGATGCGCTTCGTGCTCGAGCGGCTTCTGCGGTCGAGCCGGCCGCTGGCGGTGTTCGGGGCCGCGAGGGCGGCGGCGGCCTCGGCCCGGGTGCTACCGCTGCTGGTGCTCGTGACCTCCGTGACCTTGGCCTCGTACGCGCTCACCTTTGCTGCCGCTGTCGGCCACGGGACCGCGGATGGGCCGCTGGCCTCGGGACTGCTGCGGCTGGCGTGGGTCTCGGCTGTGACCCTGCCGGTTCTGGGCCTGCTGGGACTCGCTTTCGGCACGGCAGCCGGCGCGCCGGAGCGATGGCAGACCCTGACCCGGCTGCGCACCCTCGGGCTGCGGCCCCGGGAGGCTCGCTGGGTCGCCGCGGGAGAACTGCTGCCGCCGGTGGTGGTCGCCGCTGTGGGCGGTCCGCTGCTCGGGGTGGCGCTCGCCCGCCTGACGTTCGGCTCGCTCGCCCTGCGCCTGCTCACCGGCGCCGATCCGGCCCTGGCGTTGCCGTGGTGGGGGCTCGGCCTGGTGGCGGTCGTGTTCCTGGTGGCGGTCGCCGTCGTGGTGCCCGTCGAATCGGCGCTACGCCGCCGGCAACGGCTGAGCGAGGTCCTCCGCGCGGGCGGCAGCTGAGCCGGCCGATGCGCATACAGCAGGCGTAGCAGCACCACGAGCCCCGAGGACAGAACGCCAGGTCACATGCCAGGGAGCACTTTCGGCGCCGCACCGGCCGCGTTCCCCGCCAGTTGTTGACTTTTTACGGTCTGGCCCGTTATCTCCTTGTAGGCCGATATTGGCGCAGAAGAAGTAGTTCCGCTCATGACCGTAATTTCCCAGGAGTGCAACCCATGCGTGTCCTCTCCGTCCTGCTGTCCACTCTCTTAGCCGCCTCACCAGTCCAAGGAACCGTCACCGACTTCGGTGTCCAGTCGACCGCGCTCACCGTCTTCGAGGGGCACTTCGGCACCGGCCAGGACGGGCGACCGGCCGTTTTCAGCGTTCAGATGGGTACGCCAGGGGTCGTCGCCGAAGTCGATCCGGTGACCCGCGAGCTGAGGGACACCGTGGAGTTGCCCGGCTCGTCCGGCGGGTGGGGCATCACCCAGTCCGCCGACGGGACCGTCTATGCCGGGACCTACCCCAACGGCCACCTGTACTCCTTCAAGCCGGGACAGGAGCAGGCCACCGACCTGGGCCAGGTCGTGCCGGGGGAGTTGTACGCCTACGGGCTGCAGGTCGGCAAGGACGGCAAGGTCTACGGGGGGACGTATCCGGGGGCCAAGGCGTTCTCGTACACCCCGGGTGAAGGGTTCCGCGACCTCGGAGTGATGGTCGAGGGCCAGCAGTACACGCCGGACGTCGCGGTCGACACCGACCGGCAACTGCTGTGGGCGGCGGTCGGCTCGGCGGGGCATCTGATCCGGCTGGACCTGGCCACCGGGGAGAAGCGGGACATCTGGCCCGAGGCGCTGCGCGGCGACCCGAGCTATCCGTACGACCTGAACCTGGTGGCGGGCAAGCTGTTCGTCAAGCGCAGCAAGGGGCAGGCGCTCGTGCTCGATCCCGACTCGGGGGCGGTGCTGGCCGACGGGTTCGCGATGAACTCGCGCGGCACGACCAAGGTCGCCGAGGGCGGCTACGTCTACTTCACCTCGGGCGCCGAGCTGTGGCGCTACGACCTGGCCGCCGACCGGCCGGAAGCGGTGCCGGGGGTGGCCTCGGGCGGTGCAGGGGTGGGCTGGGGCTTCGTCGACGGCACGCTTTATGCCGCGATCGGCAACTACAACGGCGACGCGTTCTCCTACGATCCGCGCACCGGCGCGTCCCAGCGCTTCAAGCTGCCCTTCCCGTACCAGCCCATCGACATCAACAATGTCACTGCCGGGCCGGACGGCCGGATCTACACGAACCTCTACATCAACGGCAACGTCGCGGTCCTCGACCCGGCCACCGGCAAGGTGACCCAGCTCGGCCGGGCCGCGCAGACCGACGGGTGGTTCTGGAAGGACGGCAAGCTCTACCTGGGCACCTATCCCAACGGCGCGATCATGCACTACGACCCGGCCCAGCCGTTCGTCACGGGCACGAACCCGCGTGAGCTGTTCCGCCTGATCGGCGACGGCCAGAACCGGCCCGTGGCGTTCGCGGCCGCCGGGAGCAAGGTCTACATCGGCAGCACCCCCGACTACGGCCTCTGGGGCGGCGCGCTCACCGTCTATGACGAGGCTTCAGGCGAGCACACGGTACGGCGCGCCCCCGTCGCCGACCAGGGCGTCACCTCGCTGGCCGTACTCGGGAACACCCTGTGGGGCGGCACGTCGATCCATGGCGGCGGCGGCACCACGCCCAAGGCGACGGACGCCAAGGTGTTCACCTACGACCTGGCCTCGGGCGAGAAGCGATCGGAGCACACGCCGGTGCCCGGCGCGAAGTCGATCACCGCGCTGGTCAAGGGCTCCGACGGGCTGCTCTGGGGCCTCGCCGACGGCACGGTGTTCATCATGGACCCGGCCACGGCCCGCGTGGTCAAGCAGGTCAAGCTGCCCGCCGGATACACCGGCGTCTCGGACGAGCTGCACGTCAACCCCGACGAGCACGTCTACGCCTCCCTCGACGGGAAGGTGTTCCGCATCGACCCGCTGTCGAAGACGTTCACGACCGCCGTCGAGTCCGGCCTCTACCGGGGCGCGCAGGACGGCTCGGGCAACATCTGGTTCCGCAGCGGCACCAAGGACGCCCTCGGCTCCGTTCAGGGCGGCGCCCGCCTGCTCCGCTACACCCCTCCGGCGGACGCCTGCAAGGGCTCCGACCTGACCCCGATGGTCACCATCCAGGGCCGCGACACCGGGGTGGCCAACCGCTACCGCACCGACGGCTGCACGATCGAGGACCTCATCGAGGACGAGAAGTACACCGGGCCCCAGCTCATCGCCCACATCGCCAAGAAGTCCGCCGAACTGGTGGCCGCCCGCCTCATCACCAAGGAGGAAGCCGGCCGCATCGTCAGAGCCGCGGCCAAGCCCTGAACCGAGCCGCCCCGCTGCGTCCCCGTCTCGGGCCCGATCACCGATCCCGAGCGGGCACCTCCAGCGTTTGCCCGGCGTGTTCACCCGACCCCGTGCCCGCCCCCCTTGGCGGGCGGCGGGCAGGGGGTCGGCCCACCGAAGCAGCCCACAAGGCGTGGTGACGGTTGTCCATCCCGTCAAGGCTCGTGGTGAAACTGCGGACGACCGACGCCTCCAAGGTCGCCATCGAGTTCGGGTGCGAATTCGCGCTGGAGTCCGGCAAGTTGGTCGCGTGGCCTTCCTCACCAGCGCCGAGCAGCACGGGAGACGACCCGTGCTGCTGTCGCCGGAGCTGGAGGCCGGCGACCGGATGTGGGCCTACGGCCATCCCGACGGGCTGTTCCGGGCGGGTCAGCCCGCCACGTTCGTCTACGAGGGATCCTCCCGGCGCTCGCCCGGCTCCCGGCTGGAGCTTCCCAGGTTACGCGGGACCCCGGTGACAGGAGGCTTCAGCGGCAGTCCTGTGGTGAACCTTCGCACCGGCGCGATCTGCGGCATACTGTCCACCTCGCTCAGCGCCGACTTCCTGCTCCGGCAGGACACCGACGCGCTGGTCGTGGGCGGACCGGGTGCCGGGAAGTCCTGCCTGCTGCGCATGTTCGTGACCACCCGGTCGGCGACGGTCTTGATCTTGCGGCGGACGGTCGCCACCTCGGGCAGCGCCCCGGTCTCGGCGAGGGTGCGTTTGATGAGGCCGGCAAATGAGTCCGTCTCACTTGTTGTTCAGGATCGGGCGCAGGACCTTCTCGTACGCGTTGGCGTACGTGACCATGCCCAGGTCGCTCGGGTGCGATCCGTCGACCAGTTCCTCCGCCGGCGGGAGTTCGTCGGCCTTGAGGTACCAGAGGTGCTTGACGCCGGAGGTGCGCAGGTTCCTGTACGCCGTGTGGAGGGCGGCCGCGTTCTGGGCGTTGCGATCCCGGCGGAATTGGACGAACTGGCCGTCCCCGTACCGGCGGTCCTCGACGAGCAGGATGGGCGTGTCCGGGCGCGCCTCGCGCAGGATGCCTACGAAGGGTTCGGCGCGTTCGGAGATCTGCTGCGGATTCATGTTGGGGGAGCTGTCGACCACGTAGACCGACGCCTCGAGCTCGGTCATCAGCTCGGCGATCTCGGGCTCCATTCTCGCGTTGCCGGAGAATCCGAGGTTGATGGCGGGCATGTCGAAGCGGCGGCCCAGGAGCGCCGTGATGGACATGCCGGGCCGGGACGCCACGCCGCCCTGCATGATCGAGCTGCCGTAGAAGACGGCGGGTGCGGTGGTGCGCGGTGCGACCCCGACGAACGACGCGCCGGCCTCGACGCCGATCTGGAGATGTTGCGGGCCGTTGTACAGCGGTAGGTAGGCGGTGTAGAGGCGCTCTCCGGGGTCGACCGCGAGGCCCATCTGCTGGTCGATGGTCTGCGCCGTCGGGTGCGTGTTGGCCAGCCAGGCGTCCTGGCCGGCTTCGGTGCGCGCGTACAGGTCCACGCCGCTGTGGCCGATGGCCGGCATGTGGTACATCGCGGTGGTGGCCAGGTTGAGCCGGTAGCGGGCTCGGAAGATCGTGGAGTCGGACACGAACCGGGTCGAGAGCCCGGCGGAGTGCCGGCTCCGCACCCAGACCTCAGGGGTCACGACGGCTTCGGCCCTGGCCGGCAGCCGGTCGTAGAAGGCCGCCGTGTCGGACCAGCCCTTGCCCTCGACACCCCACTGGGACACGTCGTACCAGGCGATGTCGCCCTCGATGGTGGGCGTCACCTCGACGAACTCCGTGGGCCACGTCGCGGCCCGTTGCGGGGTGGCGTGGGCCGGGGTGGGTAACAGGCCGGGTATCGCGAGGGCGGCTCCGCCGGCGCCGGCGAGTCCGAGGAGGTGACGGCGATTGACCATGTGGTTTCCCATCGGTGCTCCCTTGTCGATCGATGTTTCTCAGGGCTCAGGCCGAACGGGGAAGGCGCTGCTCGAGGCAGGGTGGTCATGCGTCGGCCCTGATGCGACGATGATCGGACCCGGCCTGACGGTCGCGGCCAGCCGTGGGACGGAGGAGTGGCGGCGCGTCGGCGCTCCGCCATGGTTCACCGGGAGGTCATGATTACTCGGTGACTTTATGAGCTGGTATACAAGTCGTCAATACCAATTCGTGGCCATGGCGTAAAATACGGGAGAAGCGCGGGTGCCGCCGTGAAGGGCTGGAGGGGGTGGACGTGAGCGACGCAGACGCTCGTCGCGGACGCAAGCACAACATGGTCCGGGAGCGGATCATGAGCCTGCTCGAGGACCTCAACGTGGGTGATCCGATCCCGCCGGAGCGGGTGCTGGAAGAGGACTGCGGGGTCTCCAGGCTCACGGTGCGGCGCGCCGTCGACGACCTGGTCAGGGATGGTCACCTCATCCGCAGGCAGGGCAGCGGGACCTACGTCGCGCGGCCCACGATCATGCAGTCGCCGGCGGCGTCGTCGTTCTCGATGGGTCTGCGCCGGCGGGGGATCACGCCGTCGACCCGCGTCGTCGGGGTGGAGCGCTCGGATGCGGGCGTCCGCCTGAGCTGGCGGCTCCAGATCGCGCCCTCCGACGCGATCGTGACCGTACGACGACTGCGACTGGCCGACGGCGATCCGATCGCGATCGCCACCACGACGTTGCCGGACGCCCTGGTCCCGGGCCTGCCTGCCGAAGAACTGGAGGAGAAGTCCCTCTACCGGCTGCTCTCCGATCAGTACGGGCTGAAGGTGGCCTCGGGGACGCAGACCATCGAACCGACGGTGCTCAGCCCGGAGGAGTCCGCGGTGCTCGATGCGCCGCCCTACTCTCCCGCGTTCCTGTTCCGGACCGCGACCCGCACGTCGGACGGCGTTCCCATCGAGTTCACCCGGACGTTGTTCAGGGGCGACCGGTACATGATCACATCGGAGCTGGACCTGACGGCCACCCCGGAAGAGGACCTCGGGCACCCCCGCGGGGTGACGCACACCGCGACGTCCCTGGGGTGACGACCGCCCTCCGGCGCCTGCAATTGGTGTACAAGAGGTATTGACATCAAAGGCCTCAGATATCACCATTTCGTGCATCGTGACCTTGCGCTCCTCTCTCTGCGGGCGTATCGATCCGAAGGCGGTCACTCATGCGCACACCCCTGTTACGCGTCGCCGCAGGCGCGCTCTCTCTCGCACTCCTCATGCTCGGGCCGGCGGCCTGCGGATCCGGCGGCGACGATGACGCCGCGTCCGCGTCCGGCGGCTCGGTGACGTGGTACACGCCGATGCCCGAGGAACCCGCTCGACGGCTGGCCGAGGCGTACGAGGCCGAATCGGGGATCGAGGTCGAGGTGCTGCGGCAGAGCGCCGGCGAACTCCTGGCGAGGCTGAAGGCCGAGGCCGGCCGTCCGGCGGCCGACGTGATCGGCCTGGCCAGCGGAGATGCCGGCCCGCTGGCCAAAGAGAAGCTGATCCGGTCCTACAAGTCCACTGTCGCGGGCGTCGACCAGCGGTTCGTCGATCCGGCCGGCTACTGGCACGCCAACGAGCTGATCCTGATGACCGTCGGCGTCAACGCCGACCGGTGGAAGGAGGAGACCGGCGGAGCCCCGCTCCCGAAGACGTGGGACGAACTGCTCCGCCCGGACCTGAAGGGCCAGCTCGTCATGCCGAACCCGACGCTGTCCGGGACCGGATACACGTTCGTGGCGACGCAGTTCTTCCGCCACGGGAACGACGCGGCCGCGTGGAAATTCCTCGACTCCTTCCACGAACTGGTCGGCCAGTACACCGACAGCGGGGGAGCGCCGTCACAACTGGTCGCCACCGGCGAGTACGCGGCCGGCGTGTCCTTCGCCCATGACCTGCTCAACGTGCGCGGGGCCGGGTTCCCCATCGAACTCGTCTACCCCAAGCCCACCGGCGTCGTCATCTCCGGCAACGCGCTCGTCGAGGGGTCGCCGAACCCCCAGGGAGCCGAGAAGTTCATCCAGTGGCTCCAGGGCAGGAAGGCGTCCCAGATGATCGTCGACCTGGTCCACTCGTATCCCGTGCGGAACGACGTCGACCTCCCCGAAGGCGCGCGAGGTCTCGCCGACCTCGACCTCGTGGACTACGATCCGGTGCGCGCCGGCGAGATGCGCGACGCGGTGTCGCGGGAGTTCGCCAAGCGGTACGGGGTCTGATCGCCGTGCCCTCGACGACCCGACGGACCGGCTCCGCAGTCCCGGAACCGCGCCCGCGGACGGAGCGGGAGCCGGGCTCCGGGCACGTGACCCGTCCGGACTGGCAGCGGCGCAGCCGCAGGCGTCTCCTGGCTGACCGGATCACGGTCGGCACCCTCGCGGTCTACGTCGGCGGCCTGCTCGTCCTCCTCGTCCTGGTGCCGACGATGGCCATGTTGTTCGAGCCCGACGGCGAGGCCTGGCGCAGGCTCGCCGAGCCGCGCGTGGCGCAGGCGGCGAAGAACACCGTCGTCATCGGCGTGGCCTCGACGCTGAGCGCCACCGTGGTCGGCTTCCTGTTCGCCTACGCCCTCAGCCGGCCCGACCTCAGGGGCCGGGCCGTGCTGCGGGTGATGGCCCTCCTCCCGCTGATCTCACCGCCGTTCGTCGTCGGTCTCGCGGTGTTGCTGCTGTTCGGGCGGCGGGGTCTGATCACGCACGAGCTGCTGGGGCTGGACGTCAGCCTCCTGGGCCTCGGCGGTCTCTGGCTCGTCCAGACGCTGGCCTTCTTCCCCATGGCCACGCTGACGCTGCTGCCGACGCTGAAGAACATCGGCTCCACCCTGGAGTGGGCCGGCCGGGACCTCGGCTGGACATGGTTCCAGACCTTCCGCCGGGTCACGCTGCCCCTGGCGTTCCCCACGATCCTGAACGCGCTGCTCCTCGTCGGCATGTTCGTCATCACCGACTTCGGCAACCCCGTCCTCATCGGCGCCGGATACCAGGTTCTCTCGGTCGAAGCCTACGTGCAGGCCGTGGGCAGGCAGGACTTCGGCATGGCGGCGGTGCTGTGCGTGCTGCTGTTCGTGCCGACGCTGATCCTCTTCCTGATCCAGCGCCGGGTCCTGTCGCGGCGCTCCGCGGTGACCGTGTCCGGGAAGACCGGGAGCCTGCCTCCGGCGCCGCTCCCCCCGATGGTGCGGCGCGGGCTCCTCACCGTCCTGGGCATGGTCAGCGCCCTGATGATCCTCATCTACGGGAGCATCCTGGCCGGCTCGTTCACCCGGGCGTGGGGCGCGGACTGGAGCCTCACGCTGGACCACTGGCGGACGGCTCTCCTGCGCGGGGACGACATCCGCAACTCGGCGCTGTTCTCCGCCACGGCGGCGATCATCACGACGATCAGCACCCTGGTCGCCGCCTACGTCGTGCACCGCACGAAGGTCGTCGGCCGTGGCGTGATGGACGGGCTCGCGGTGCTGCCGTCGGCGATCCCCGGGACGATGATCGGCATCTCGTGGCTGCTCACGTTCAACGAGGCGCCGCTCGCTCTGACCGGAACCGCGCTGATCCTGGTGCTGGTCATGGCGGTCCGGGCCCTCCCGGTCGGCTACCGGACCGCCGTGACCACGATCAACCAGATCAGCCCGTCGATCGACGAGGCCGCCACCGACCTCGGTGCCTCGCGGGCCCGGGTCATCGTCCAGATCATGTTCCCCCTGCTGGGTGGCGCGTTCACCACGTCGCTCGTGTTCGGGTTCCTCCACGCGATCAACACGCTGAGTGCCGTGATCTTCCTGACGTCGCCGGGAATCGGCCTGGGCGCCCCCACCATCGTCAACCTCGCCGAGTTCGGCCAGTGGGGCGCCGCGACCGGCGTCGCGGCCGGCCTGATGGTGGTCAGCTTCGCCGGACTCGCCGTCGCGAAGCTCGCCCTCGGCTCCCGGCTGCGGCTCTACGACCTGTGACACCTGCTGATGGAGATTCCATGATCGAACTGAAGGCCCTGTGCAAGTCGTTCGACGGGGTGCCGGCCGTCCGTGACCTCGACCTCGTCGTCGGCCGCGGCGAGTTCCTCTGCCTCCTCGGCTCCAGCGGGTGTGGCAAGAGCACCACGCTGCGGATGATCGCCGGCTTCGTCCAGCCCGACAGCGGGACCGTGCTCATCGACGGCGTCGACGTGTCCGGCTTCGGCCCGGATGCGCGGCCGACGTCCATGGTGTTCCAGGACTACGCGATCTTTCCGCACCTCACCGTCGCGGAGAACATCGAGTTCGGGTTGAAGGCCCAGAAACTCGCCAGGGACGAGCGGGCACGTCGCACCGAGGAGGCGCTCGAACTGGTCGGCCTCACGGGTTTGGGCGGCCGGCGACCGAACGAGCTCTCCGGTGGGCAGCAACAGCGCGTCGCCGTCGCCCGGTCGCTGGCGATCCGGCCGTCGGTGCTCCTCATGGACGAGCCGCTGTCCAACCTCGACGCGAAGACCCGCATCCAGTTGCGCACCCAGCTCCGCGAGATCCAGCGCGACACCGCGACGACGATCGTCTACGTCACCCACGATCAGGAGGAGGCGCTGGCCCTCGGCGACCGGATCGCCGTCATGAGGGACGGCTCACTCGAACAGCTCGGCAGCGGTCACGAGATCTATCTGGCCCCGTCCAACGGATACGTCGCCGACTTCGTCGGCATCACGAACTGGCTGGTGGGGGAGTTCGCCGGCGAGTCGACTGAGTCGTGGGAGGTCACCGTCGCCGGAGCGGCACTCCCGGCGACGCCCGCGAGCGCGTCGCCCCCCGTCTCCCGCGGCTCGCTCGTCGACGTGTCGGTACGCCCTGAGGACGTGTCCCTCACCGAGGAGGGCGGGGACCGGTCCGCCCCCGCCGAACGAGCGCTCCGCGGCGTCGTCCGCGACGTCCAGTTCCTCGGCCCGGTCGTCCGCACCTATGTCGACGTCGACGGCTCGGTCGTGATCGTGCATTCGGCTCAGGGCGGCTGGTCCCCCGGAGCGACCGTCCGGCTGACCATCGGGGACGGCGCTGCGCGGGCGTTCCCCCGGACCGAGGGGGCCTGGCGCCCACCGGCGGCTGCCGCCCGGCCCGAGAGCGCCGTCGCGACCGCGGCGAGCTGACGGCATGCGCACCGCACACGGAGAGGCGGACCTGCGCGAGTTGCTCGTCGAGCGGAGCCTGTCCGGCAACATCCGGACCACCCGCCGGCAGTCGCTGGCGTACGCCCTCAAGATGCTCGCAGGAGATCCCGACAACACCTTCGGGCTGCAGGACTGGCGTACGGCGACCGTCGACGAGGTCGTGGCCGCCGTCGACGCCGGCATCGGCGACCGCATCACGCACGGCGATCCGCACCTGGGGTACATCGCGCCGGAGAACACGCTGGCCGGCATCCGGGCCCACGCTGACGCCCTGGCTCCTTTCCTGCGCGACGGCGGCGGCGCGGTGCTGCTGGCGACCGGGCACCCGACCGGGCTGCTGGACCACTACGCCGAGCTGGCGCGCGCTCTGCGGATCGCGGGCAACCGGATCGTACGCGTTCTCGACGACCACCGTCTCGACCTCGCCGTCGGCGTCCACTCCGCCGGTGAGTCGGGGATCCGGTTCTTCGGCGGAGCCGGGTGCGCCTTCCAGGACGAGGCGATCCTCCACACCCACCGGCCCGAGTACATGGAAGCCATGATCGCCGCGGCGGCCGATGACGGTGTACGGATCGATCTCGTCATCGCCGACCACGGCATGGCCGGCGCGGCGATCGCCGCAGGCCTGAACACGCTGTCGATAGCCGACGCCAACGACATCGCCCTGTTCCTGGCGCGGTCCCGGGGACGGCACGACCCCGTACTGCCGATCGAGGACAACTTCACGCCCGCCGAGTTCGCCCCGGTGACCGAGTTCATGCTCCGGCGCGCAGCCGGCATTGCTGTTTGAGGAGGATGGTTATGTCTCGTCACGGTTTGATGCGATGGAGAGTCCCCTCCGCCCTGTTATCGGCGGCTCTCGCCCTTGTCCTGACGGGCCCGGCGTACGCGCGGACGGAGGCGCCCGCCGTCGCGGCCACGCTCGACTCGCCGCGGACCACCGGCCGCGCCGAGACGTACCGCGAGACCAGGCCGGTCGCTCCGGGGGTCGAGCTGAGCACGGTCGAACTGCACGGGCCGGACGGTGCCACCGGAGAGACGGGCTGGCTGCAGACGTACCAGATGTCCGTGGACCTGACGTCCGGCGTGCAGATCGGCCGGCTGTTTCCCGGTCAGGTCGCCGCGCGACGTCCGCTCCTCGACATGGCGCGGGAAGCGGGCGCCGTCGCCGCGGTGAACGCGGACTACTTCGACATCTCCGGATCCGGCGCGCCGTGGGGTGTGGCCATCCAGGACGGCGAGCTCCTGCAGTCGCCCCTGCCCAACACGAAGGCGACGCTGACGGACCAGACCGCGGTGATGTTCTCCGGGGACCAGGTGGGCGCCATCGGTGAGATCGTCTTCGAGGGGACCATCGAGCTGCCCGGTGGCCGGACCGTCCCCTTGGACGCGCTGAACAAGGCGGAACTGCTCAAGGACCAGATCGGGATGTTCACCCCGGTATGGGGCACGTACTGCCGCTGCCATCCGGTCAAGGGCGTCGAGCGGACCATCGAGGTGGTCGTACGCGACGGCGTCGTGGCCGAGGTGGCCGACGTCCCCCGAGAGGGCGCGATCGCCGACGACACGTTCGTGCTGGTGGGCCGGGAGGCCGGTGCGGAGGCGCTGTCCTCGTTGCGGGCCGGCGACCCGGTCTCCGTCGACTACGACGTACGCGCTCCTGGCGACATGAAGGTCAAGGCGGCCATGAGCGGCCGTCAGCTCCTCGTCGCGGACGGCGAGCCGCTCGAACTTCCGGCGGCGAACAACACGCCGGAGCCGCGCACCGCCGTCGGCTTCTCCGCGGACGGGACCAAGATGTGGCTGGTCGCGGTGGACGGCCGCCGGCCCGAGTTCTCCCGTGGCATCGGGCTGAACGAGCTGGCGCGGATGATGGTCGACCTGGGCGCGCACAGCGCGCTGAACCTGGACGGCGGGGGCTCGACGACGCTCGTCGCGCGCGACCCCGGCCAGGAGGACGCCGAACTCGTCAACCGGCCGTCCGACGCCGCGGGCACCCGTCCTGTGCCCACCGGGCTGGCCATGTTCCTTCCCGAGGGCAGCGGTAGGACCACGGGCTTCTGGGTGAGCACGGCGACGGAACGCGACCGGTTCCCGGGTCCGGATCCGGCCGCGTCATGGCGTACCGAGCGGGTCTTCCCCGGGCTGACCCGCGCGCTGAGGGCGGACGCGTTCGACGAGACGTACGGTCCCGCCGATCCGCCCGGCAAGGCCAAGCCACAGTGGCGGGTCGCGGACAACAGGATCGGCCGGGTGGACCGCGACGGTGTGTTCCGCGCGCTGTCGCCGGGTGAGACGACCGTGACGGCCAAGCGGGGCAAGGCCACGGGGGACATCGAGCTGACCGTGCTGGGTGAGCTGGCCCGGCTGGAGACCGGCTCCGGCCGGCTCAACCTCCTCGAAAAGGGTGCCAAGGGGACCTTCGAGGTCAACGGCTCGGACTCGGCCGGGTACGCGGCCCCCATCGATCCCGCCGACGTCACCCTCACCTATGACGACGCCGCGCTGGACGTGACCGCGGACGGCACCGGAGCGTTCACCGTCACCGCCCGTGCCGACGACGGCGAGCACGTCGTCACGGTGTCCGCCGGCGGCGTGACGACCGAGCTGATCGTGGGCATCGGGACGTCCCAGGGCGTGGTGGACACATTCGATGACACGTCGAACTGGGACTTCTGGAGCCTGCGCGCGACCGGAAGCGTCTCATCCACCCCGGACGGCCACGACGGCAACGCGCTGAAGCTGGACTACGACTTCACCCAGAGCACCGAGACGCGCGGCGTCGGCATCTGGCCGGCCGCCAACCTCCTTCCGGTGGCCGGCGAACCGACGGCGTTCAAGCTCTGGGTGAAAGCGGAAGGACACGTCCACCGGACGCGCCTGGAGGTCGTCGACCGCAACGGGACCTTGCACACGATCGAGCCCGCCTTCATCACCGAACCGGGCTGGCAGCAGGTCACCTATGACGTGCCGGACACCATGGCCTATCCGGTGAGCCTGCGCCGGATCTTCTTCAACGAACTCGATCCGGACGCCGGCTACGTCGGCACCCTGGTCCTGGACGAACTGACCGCCGTGGTCGCGAGCTGATTCCGAGCCACGACCAAGGAGGCGTCGCCGATCCCGCACGGTACCGGCGACGCCTCCTTGGCCGTCCCGGATGTTCGTGACATCGATCTGTGTGAAGTCCCGTTGCCCTGACGTGTCGCGATTCGGAAGGGGTTCCACGCTCCTTCTCGATCGCATGGAGTGCGCGCCGGAACGCCGAGAGGGCCGGCTCAGGTCCTGGCGAGCGCTTCGCGGCGGATCCACTGGACCAAGGTGGGGTTGTCGGCGGTGGTGATGACGCTGACGGTGGTGCGGACATGGCGGTCGTCGTCCAGCAGAGCCAGGATGCCGGCGGCCAGGTCCACGCGGGCGGTGAACCTGCCGTCGGCGTGGCCCTCGACAAGGGTGTAGTCGGTGACCGACGGCAGGTGGTAGAGCCCGCTCGGGCGCACGATCGTCCAGTCCAGATCGCTGGCCCGGACCAGCGTTTCCATCCGCCGCATATCGTCGTACAGCGTCTTGCCCAGCACCCGCGTCACGTAGGGCAGAAGTACCCGGTTGAACAGGAACCCGCCATCGGAATAGGGGCGCGGGTCGACCCCGCTTGAACTGACCACGGCAAGGCGACGCACCCGATGCCGTTTCATCGCGGCGATGATGTTGGCCACTCCGCGTGAGTAGGTGTTGATCGGCTCCTTGCCGGCGGGCACGCCGAGCGTCGACAGCACCGCATCCCGATCGGCCACGGCTGCGTCGACGGCCTCCGGATCGAGCACGTCGGCACCGACCACCTCCAGCCGATCATGGTGCAGCGGAAACGAGTCCGGCTGCCGGGTGACTGCGGCGACCTGGTGTCCGGCGGCGAGTGCCTGGCCGGTGAGCAGGCGGCCGGTGAGACCATTGGCTCCGAAGACGGTGGTACGCATGACACGGTCCTTTCCTGGTGATACGCCGCTGGCGAACGGCCCGGGACGCTGTGCGTAGCGGGCCAAGGGCCTGCGCCCACGCCGGCAGCTCGTCGACCAGCCTGTGCACCTGCGCCACAGGGCCGCAGCGCAGTCGGCTCTTGCGGTCAGTCCGATCCCCGGCGAGCCTGCTGCGTTTCGCGCAGGACTGCCCAGCCATCCGCCACGGGGCCCACATGCCCGAGCTTGTCGGGGTTGCTCACCGTGCGGATCGCCTGGATCTGCCCGTCGAGGATGTCGAGCGTCCAGGTGTTGATGACCTTGCCGTCGCTGTCGCGGAAGATCGCGCCTGGCTGGCCGTTCACCTGGCGTGGTTCCACGATGCCGCCGATCCTGGCGAACGGGGGGAGCAGGGCGGCGAGCAGCCGGGCCACGTGGTCGGCGCCGAAGAAGCCTCCGGCCCACTGCGGGCCCTTGCTGCCGCTGTCGGCGACCATCTGCACGTCGGCGGCGAGCAGCTCTCGCAGCCCGTCGAGGTCTCCTTCGGTCAAGGCGTCGAAGAACCGCATCGCCAGTGCCTCGCGTTCGCGCCGGTCGGCTTCGAACCGGGGCCGGCCCTCGTTCATGTGGCGGCGGGCCCGCACCACCAGCTGACGGCAGGCCGCCTCCGAGCGGCCCACCGCCGAGGCGATCTCGCCGAAGCCGAACCCGAACACCTCCCGGAGCACGAACACCGCGCGTTCCAGCGGGGACAGGCGTTCCAGCAACACCAGGGCCGCCATCGACACCGAGTCGGCCAGCTCGGCCGAGCGCTCGGGGTCCTGGTAGGGGTCGGTCAGCAGCGGCTCGGGGAACCATGGCCCGACATATTCTTCGCGCCGGACGCGGGCCGAGCGCAGCACGTTGATCGAGATGCGGGTGACCACGGCGGACAGGAACGCCTTGGCCGAGATGGGTTGTGCGGAGGAGACCTCCCAGCGCAGCCAGGTCTCCTGGACGGCGTCCTCGGCCTCGGTCACGCTGCCCAAAATCCGGTAGGCGATCGAGAACAGCAGCGGGCGCAGCTCCTCGAACTCCTCGGCCCCGGTCACGCCGGCTCTTTTGTGCAGCCCTGCCGCCAGGGGGTAGCGCAGCTGCCGGCCGAGCTCCCGCTCGGCTTCATCCTTGGCGAACCCGCGTCTCCCGGTCATCACCACCGCCTGATCCCCGGCCGGCAGCCGGGCCGGCCGCACCGGGACCCGTGTCGGCCGCTTCGCCCCCGCGCACGCTGCCACACGGCGGTGGGCCGACGTCGCTGTTCTCGCATGTTGTTCCTCATCTCCTGCTGTTCAGCGGGGTTGCTCTCGTGTCGTGGTCCGCTACCGCCGTCACCAGGGCAGCGGGCCGTCCGCGCTGAAAAACCCGGCGGTCTGCCCGTCGGCGCCCAGCGTGGCCACGCGCACCACGACCGCGGCGCCCTGCGCGGGGGTGAGAAACCCAGTGTGGTTGTTGGCGTCCGTGCCGACGAAGCCGGGGGCGGCGGCGTTGACGAGAATGCCGTCCTTGCGCAGTTCGTTGGCGTACTGCACGGTCAGCGCGTTCAGCGCGCTCTTGGAGGGCGTGTACGCGGCCGACGGCAGCAGTGCCGCGAAAGGGCCATCCGGGTCACTGGTCATGGTCAGCGACCCGGCGTGACTGCTGACGTTGACGATGCGCGGCGCCGGAGACCGCCGCAGCAGCGGCAGCATGGCGTTGGTCACCGAGATCACCCCGAAGACGTTGGTCTCGAACACCGCCCGGACCATGCCCAGGTCCACGGAGCTTGGGATCTGATCGGTGGCGTCCTCGGGCGAAACCTGCCCGGAGCCGGTGATGCCGGCGTTGTTGATCAGCACGTCGAGGTGACCGAAGCGCTCCTCAATCCACCTCGCGGCCTCCTGGACGGTGGCCGGGTCGGTGACATCCAAGGCGACCGCGTACGCGTCACCGTCCGCCGCGCGCAGCGCCGCGGCAGCCTCCTCGCCGCACCGCGGGTCTCTGGCGCCGACCAGGACCGTCATACCCAGCGCGGCGAACTGCTCGGCGACCGCACGGCCGATCCCCTTGTTCGCCCCGGTGACCAGCGCGATCCTCTGGGGTGTGGTCTGCTCGCTCATGATCGGCTCCTTGCCATGGGCGGGTGCGTTCTTCTCGAACCTGTCCTCACAACCCGAGACAAGGCAGCCCCGCTGGCTGTGACATGGGAGGAAGAACAATCGGGAGAACTTCGCCGCGAAGAGGACAGGGCCGTTAAGTTGTCAGCCTTCGCCAGGCCCAGCCGCGGCCGCCGCCGGACGCTCGCCAACCACACTGCTCCGGCGTCCGCGTTCACCCACGTGACCGGCAGCGGCGCGCGCCTTCCCCACGGAACCGGGGTCGGTCACATCGAGAACGACACCGGCTGAGCCGGGCCCTAAGGGGCCGGCGGCTGTCGTCTTACCGTCTGATCAGGGCGCCGACATTGAGTACGAAGCCGGAGTCCGGGCCGGCTTGGTGCACGACGCCGTTCATGATCGACGCTTGTTGCTTCCCATCGCCCGCCACCTGCCAGAAGCCCATGGTGATGGTCTTGCCGGAGCCAGGGATCGGCCGGAGCGTACTTCCACTGGCCGGCGAATCGCTTCGCCACCTTGGCCGGCGGCTCCTCCTTGGCCTTCGTACGGGCCCCTCGCTTCAGGACGAAGTCGAACTCGCCGCGCCGATTGTGGCTCACGCCAACGATGGTCTCCCTTTCGTGCCGGCCCGAGACCGTCACCGACCAGTTGGTGATGGTATAGCCGGATTTGATCACTTGGTTCTCACAGGACTGGCCGGGCGGATCGAGCTGGAGAGAGTCCCGCCGGGCCGTGAACCGCCACGTGCAGCCCCGGTCCGTTCGCCCCACAACCTTTCCGCCGGGTTCCTTCGAGAACACGATCCGGCCGATCTGCGGGATCTGCCAGGTCGAGCCGGGCGGAGCCAGCGGATTGGCGCTGTCACAGCCCGGTCGTGTGTCCGGGCACGTGAGTTGCGCGATGTTCCTCATGGTGTCGCGGTCCGGCTGGTCGTAGTTCCACGTGCCCAGGTACTTGTCCACCGGTCGTGTACGAACGCCACAAGGTCTGCTTGTGGAAGGCACGGGTGGGCGGCTCGGCCGCTGACGCGGGGGAGGTGGTGATCATCAGGCCCAGCACTGGTGTAGCAACACATGGACGGTCCGTCTGGCTCCACTCATCAGCGCGGTCTCCTCCTTGATCTTTGCTCCTTGGTCCTGCCTGACGTGCCGCCGGCCGCTCGCGGACATCGGCCTTCACCACCGCCGCCTGAGCTTCGCACCGAAGACGTGCTCCTGCGTGCGAGCCCCTCCTAAGAGCCGCCGAACCTAGTGGAATGTGACGGACATCTCAGCTGCGATCGTATTCCGATGAGCGGCGAGGGCGACGTTCAGTGGCCGAGCGGGATGATGACGTCGGCCAGCTCGCCGGGCATGGAGAGGAATGGCGAGTGGGAGGCGTCGAGCGTGACGACGGAGGTCGGGTTGTCCGGAAACGCCGCGTCGGCCTCGGAAATGAACTTCGCCTGCACGCCTGGCCGGATGGCCATGTCCCGCGTGCAGACGATGTACGTGCGCTGAACCGATCCCCAGCCGTCGTGAGTCAGGGTGGTGGTACCCAGCATGATGCCGATCGGGCCGTCGGGCGTCAGCAGGCCGGTGGCGGCGTCGGCGAGGACCGGGTCCACGTCACCGTAGAACGCCTCGTGAAGCCGCTGCCGGTAGGCCGCGTCGTCCGTGGCGAAGTCGAGTCGCAGCGCGCCTGTCCGGGCCGGGTCGCCCTGCAACAACGGCGCGACCATGTCATCGGCGGCCTCCGGAAGCTGCGTGTACGCCGCCGCAGGCACGCCTGATGCCGGCATGTACGCGGACAGGTACACCGCGTGCGCGACCAGTTCGGGTGTCTGCTGGGCCGTTCGCGTCAGTACCGGACCGGCCGCGCTGTGGGCGACCACCGTGACCGGCTCACCACCGCCGATCCGCTTGATCTGCGAAGTCAGCAACTCGGCCGCATCGTCGAGACTCACGTCCGCCACGGGCGAAACCTCGGTGCTGACCGCCTCGCGGTCGTACGGCTGCGCGGTGAACCACCGAGGACGGCGGGCATACAGCCCGTGCCCCGCCATGTCCACCGCAACGGCCAGGCGCCCGGCGGCCGCCACATGGGGGACGACTTCGCTCCAGCACCAGGAGCCGTGCCAGAAACCGTGAACTAACACCAGCGTGGACATGAATGCTCCCTGGGACGACGCATGTGTCAAGGCTCATGGGCGGCCTCGTGATTCATACTGCATGCATCGTGCGGGCCATGGAAGATCGGCGTCGCGGCCGGGTCCGTCCGGCTCGTACGGTTTGCGGCGTGGGCGGTGAGGGCGCCGGACGCGCAGATGATGCCGAGTCCGAACAGCGTGTACCGGGCCGCGTCGAGCGTCGAGTCGCCGCCCAGGTTGATCAGCATCCCGGCCACTGCTGTGCCGAACGCGATCGCCAGGCTCGTCATGGTGGCGATCCCGGCCGCGGCCCGTCCGCCCTGGTCGGACCGCTCGCCGGGCTGACCGTTCTGGGCGCGTGCGCCGCCTGCTCCTGGCGCACGCTGACGTCCATGCGCGAGCCGGGAAACGAAGGAAGCCGCAGGTGACCGAGGTGAATGCTACGCCTGTAGCGAGAGGGTGCTACAAATGTAGCCATGACGGACGCGATCACCCGGCCCGGTCGGTGCACCCTGTGCGAGGCGATGTGCGCTCTGCGTGTCACCATGTCCGGCGATCAGGTCCTCGACATCCGCGGCGACGAGGACGATCCGCTGTCGGCCGGGCATGTCTGCCCCAAGGCGATCGCCCTGGCCGACCTCCAGGACGACCCCGACCGGCTGCGCTCGCCGCTGCGGCGTACCGCGGACGGCTGGCGGGACATCTCCTGGGAGGAGGCGTTCGACCTGGTCGCGGGGGAACTCGCGCGGATCCGGCGGCGGCACGGCGCCGACGCGGTCGCGATCTATCTCGGCAACCCCGTCACCCACAGCCTGGGGGCCATGACGCATGCCCCGGCGTTCGCGAGCCTGCTCGGGACGCGGAACCGGTTCTCCGCGAGCTCGGTTGACCAGCTGCCCCACCAGGTGGTGGCCCGGCTGCTGTACGGCAACCAGTGGTTGCTCCCGGTCCCCGACATCGACCGCACCTCGTACTTCCTGGTCTTCGGCGCGAATCCGGCCGTCTCCAACGGCAGCCTGATGACGGCGCCGGGCATGGGACGCAGGATCCGGGCGCTGCTGGCGCGGGGCGGCAGAATGGTGCTGTTCGATCCGCGCAGGACCGAGACCGCCAGGCTCGGCGGTGAGCACCACTTCGTCCGGCCGGGCACCGATGCCGCCCTGATCCTCGGCATGGTACGCGCCATCCTGGACGAAGGGCCGACCAGGCCCGCCGCGTACGTGGACGGGCTCGACGAGGTCCGCGACGTCCTTGAGCCCTTCACACCCGATCGGGTCGAGGCCGTCACCGGCGTGGAACCAGGCACGGTGCGGCGGGTGGCGGGGGAGTTCGCCGCCGCGCCCGCCGCCGCCTGCTACGGCAGGATGGGCGTGTCCACGCAGCGGTTCGGCACGCTGTGCCAGTGGGGCATCCAGCTTCTCAACATCGTCACCGGCAACCTCGACCGGCCCGGCGGCACGATGTTCACCCGGCCCGCCGTTGACCCCGTCAGGACCAGACAGATCGACCCGGGACACCAGGGCAGGTGGCGCAGCCGGGTACGCGGCCTGCCCGAGTTCGGCGGCGAGCTGCCCGTCGCGGCGCTCGCGGAGGAGATCCGCACGCCCGGGACCGGGCAGGTGCGCGGCCTGGTCACCGTGGCGGGTAATCCCGTGCTGTCCACGCCCGCCGGGCCCGCCCTGGACGAGGCGCTGGCCGGACTGGACTTCATGGTGTCCGTCGACTTCTACGTCAACGAGACGACGCGGCACGCCGACGTGATCCTCCCGCCCACGGGCCCGCTCGAACGCGACCACTACGACCTGGTCTTCCACCTGCTCGCCGTCCGCAACACCGCCCGCTACGTGCCCGCCGTCCTCCCCAAGCCGCCCGGCGCCCGCCACGACTGGGAGATCCTCCGCGAACTGGGGCGCAGGTACGGCCGGCTGGCGCGGCCCGGCGCGTGGCGTTCTGCTGTCATGCTGAGGATGCGGCCGGAACGCGTCGTGGACCTGGGCCTTCGCACCGGCCCGTACCATCTGTCGCTGGCCCGGCTGCGGCGCCTGCCCCAGGGAGCGGACCTCGGCGAGCTACGACCCTGCCTGCCCCGGCGCCTCCAGACCCCGCGCCGGCGGGTACGCGCCGCCCCCTCGGTCCTGCTGGCGGCGGCCGCGAACGCGGTACCGGAGCTGCTGCGACCGCCCGAGCCCGGCACCCTGCTCCTGATCGGGCGCAGGCACCTGCGGAGCAACAACTCGTGGATGCACAACTCCGGCCGCCTGATGAAGGGCACGCCACGCCACCACCTGCTGATGAACCCCGACGACATGGCGGCGCGCGGGCTGGGCGAGGGCGACCTCGTGAGCGTGCGCTCACGTGCGGGCGCGCTGACGGTCGAGGCGAGCGCGAGCGACGACGTCATGCCCGGCACGGTGAGCCTGCCGCACGGGTACGGCCACAACCTGCCCGGGGTCCGGTTGTCGCTCGCCCGCCAGGTGCGCGGCTCCAGCGTCAACGCTCTCACCGATCCTGCCTGCCTCGACCAGGTCAGCGGTACGGCCGTGCTCAACGGGGTGCCGGTCACCGTGGAGCGGTTCCGGTGAGGACGCGCAGGCAGCGAGTGGTGGACGCCGCCCTCGAGGTGATCGCCGAGCAGGGCCTGCGAGGTCTGACGCATCGTGCCGTCGACGCGCGGGCCGGACTGCCGCCCGGGAGCGCGAGCAGCTGCTTCCGTACGCGGCGGGCGCTGCTCGAAGGGGTGCTGGAGCGCATGCTGGAGCTGGACGAGATGGCGCTCGTCCAGCTCCCGGCCGACGCGTGGAGCAGCAGGGCCCAGGCCACGGCCACGATGGTCGGCCTGCTCGAGCACTGGCTGGGCCCGGCCAGGACGCGGACCCGCGCCAGGATGCAGCTGTACCTCGACGCCGGGGACGGCGCTCTGCTGCGCGCGGAACTCGACGCGGCCGGCGAGCGGTTCGTCCGGATGGCCGCGGACGGCATGCAGGCGGTGGGCGTGCCGGATGCCGGACGTGCGGCGCGCATGCTGGTGGCGCAGCTCGACGGCGTGCTCTTCGACGCCCTGGCCCGCCCTCGCCCCGAAAAGGACGGCGACGCCTGGCTGAGGCATGCCGCCGACACCATCATGCGCGGTGTCACGATGGCAGGATCGTGCTCGTCTCCTACGAGGCCGCCTGACGCCTGACGGCCGCCGGCCGGTAGGCGTCGTTGACGTCCACGGGGGCCGCGCCGCCCGCGGTGCCGCCGCCGGGGATGTAGATCGTGCCGGCCACCGCGACGGCGGCGGTCCCGTGCCGGGGGACCGCCATCGGCGCCAGGCGCACCCAGCGGTCGCGCGCCGTGTCGTACGCCTCGGCCTCGGCGAAGACCATGTTCGGGTTCGTCCCGTCGTGCCATCCCTCGCCGCCGAACGTGTAGATCTTGCCGCCCACGGCCGCGGCGGCGATCCCGCCCCGGGCCGTCGGCATCGGCGCCCGCTCCGACCAGCGTCGCGAGCGCAGGTCGAGCGCGTACACGGTGTCGCGCACGTTGACCTGTCCCCGGTCGCGGCCGCCGAGCACGTAGAAGGTGCCGCCGACGATGGTGCCGCCGACGTGGTCGCGCGCCTGCGGCAGGCTCGGCAGCCTCTCCCACCGGCCGGTCACGACGTCGTACGACGACACGAGGTCCACCGTGTCCTGCAGGCCGCCGGGGCCGGGCGTCAGCGTGCGCATGCCGCCCGCGAGATAGATCTTCGTCCCGCGTACGCCCATCGCGGCGCTCCCCCGCTCCATGCCGGCGGGCATCGGCGGCAACGGCGTCCACCGGTCGGTACGCGGGTCGTACACGAAGCTGTCACGCAGGGCCTGCCACGACGCGCCGCCGGACAGCCCGCCGAGCACGTAGATCCGGCCATCGACCGTCGCCACGTTGGGATGGTTCATCACGACGGGCAGCGGGGCCGCCTCCGACCAGGTGTCGCGCCGGGTGTCGTAGACCTCCACCCGCCCGGTGGTGACGACGCCGCCGGCCGGGTCGGGGACGATGCCGCCGAGGACGTAGACCCGGTGGCCGAGCGCGGCGACGCTGTGCTCTTGTCGGGGCCCGCCGCCGATCGCCGCCCGCGACTGCCACCCCTTCCCGTAGGTGGGATCGGCCGCCGCAGGCGTCGCGCCCGGTGTCGTGGGTGTCGGGTGGTCGGGGTGCGCGTGCGCGGGCAGGCTGGGGCTCGCCGCCAGGACCGCGCCGAGGAGTAGGGCGATACGGCGTCTCATGTTTCTCCTTGCCTTCGTTGGTACGGGGTCTTCGGTGGTCCAGGGAGTAAAGGGGTGCGGCCGCCGTCGCGGCACGAGCACGAGCTTGCCGGTGACCGCCCCGCCCGCGATGACCTCGTGCGCCTTGGCGGCCTCCGCCAGCGACAGCACCTGGGTGCACGGTGAGCCGCCCTTCCACGACAAGTGCCGTCAGCCGGGGGAGGCCGGGAGCGGATCTCGGCGATCTCGAGCACGCCGGGCCCGCCGAGGGCGCGCTGGGTGATGACACGCATGAAGAGATCTCCTGGGGTGGGTAGCGGGTTCCCGTCCACCGGCCCGTGGAGGCGGGTACCGTCCACGCTCGCCCGGAGCCCGCCCGCCGGCCAGGGCTGAGTTCACCCAGGGGTTGTCATCCCCTGGCTACGACCGGCTGCCAGGGGTCACGATGGAGAGGTGAACCTCCGCGATCTCGCCGCGTTCCTGAAGACTCGCCGCGCCCGCGTCCGGCCGGCCGACGTCGGCCTGCCCGACGGCCCCCGGCGCCGGGTGCCCGGGCTGCGCCGGGAGGAGGTCGCGCCGGGTGCCCGGGCTGCGCCGGGAGGAGGTCGCGCAGCTCGCGGGCTTGTCGGCGGACTACTACACCGAGCTGGAGCGCGGGCGCGGCGCCCAGCCGTCGGCACAGACGCTGGCCGCGCTCGCCCGCGCGCTGCGGCTGGAGGGCGACGAGCGCGACCACCTGTTCCATCTCGCGGGCCGGCCTGTCCCGGCGGCGCACGGCCCGACCGCGCACGTCCAGCCAGCCATGCTGGCCATGCTGGACCGGCTGGCCACGACGCCCGCGATGATCATCACTGACCTGCACGAGACCCTGGTACAGAACGACCTGGCAGCCGCGCTGATCGGCCGGCACCCGATGAGGCGCGGCCCGGAGGCCAGCTACGCCTACCGCTGGTTCACCGACCCCGCCGCCCGCGCGCTCTACCCGCCGGACGAGCACCCGCACCATTCCCGGGTCTTCGTGTCCGACCTGCGGGCGGTCGCCGCCCGGCGCGGCCGCGACGCCCACGTGGCACGGATGGTGGCCGCGCTGCGGCGGCGCAGCGCCGAGTTCGCCGCCCTGTGGGACGCCCATGACGTGGCGCTGCGCCGGGCCGACCACAAGCGCCTGGTCCACCCGGCGCTGGGGATCATCGAGGTGGACTGCCACAGCCTGTTCAGCGAGGACGGCCGCCAGCGCCTGCTGTGGTTCACCGCGCCGCCCGGCAGCCAGGGTGCGGCCCAGCTGGAGTTGCTGTCCGTCATAGGCACCCAGGACATGAGCCTCGACGCGACGGAAGCGAACCGCAGCGGTCCTGATGTGGGCGTGGACACGCCGACCGGATGATCGGCGGCCGCGTCGCCGGCGGGCCGTGCGCCTACGGCGCCTGGTCGCCCGGGAGACGCGCTCGGCTCCGTCGCCGGACGATCAAGGACTGCGCCTGCTGAATCGCGGGTCACGAAAAGCGCGGCGAGACGGCACTCGACCAGGGGGTGAGGTCAGCCGCCGACCACCTCGACTGCCGCGGCAACAAGATCATCGACCACGGAGCAGGCAGGAGTGTCGCCCCAGGCTTGCTCCGCGGCCCGCCCGTCGCCGGTGCGCACCAGAATCGGCCGAACGCCGGCGGCTCGTGCGGCCGCGGTGTCCGATAACCGGTCGCCGATCAGATAGCTCTTGGACAGGTCGAGGTTCAGCTCGGCGGCCGCGCGTCTGATCATGGCCGGGCTGGGCTTGGGTGCGTCACCCACGTTGTACCGATCGGAAATCGCGTGTTCCCCGGCTACCGGACTGCTGTAGATCGCATCGACGGTGACGCCTTCGTCGGCCAACAGCTCAGACATTCGATCATGCACCTCGTCCAGGGTTCCCGGCTCCGCGTAGCCGTTTCCGGCCCCGGCCGCCCGTCCGCAGAGTCCTCCTCAACCCGATCAGAGTCCTCCCAGACCCGAGCCGTCGAAACCGAGGTTGCGTATGCCTTTTCCTGGCGCCAAGATCATGTTCGCCCCTGAGCACCAGTACCCGCCGCCTGCGGCTCCATCGGCGAAGTTCCAGATCCGGGCGTACCGGATCCCGTTCGCGTTGTTGAAAATGGAGTTGGTATGCCCGACCTTCACGCACTGTCCTGAGGGAACTGGCGCCGTCCACCACATCGAGCCCTTGTAGTCGCGTGCGGACCAGCCACAGACATAACCCGTGGGGCAACCTGAGGGTGCTGCGTCGGCAGCGCCGGCTGCGGTGACGTCTGCTCCGATGAGGGCCGTGGACAGTACGCCGATCATGGCCACGCTGGTCCACCTGGGCATGGTGAGTCTCATCTGTCTTCTCCGTTCCGCTGTTGGCCTGTCCGATCGGCCTTGGACCCCCGGACGGACGCGATCCTTCTGGCGTCAACGGTGTCGAGCGCTCGTGATCACGTCATGGGATGACCTCTCAACTGAGGATGCAAGGCGGAGGCCGGGCTCGTCTTGCGGGTCAGCGCACACTTGTATCGACTGCGTGCACTGCTGGCGGAACTGGCGCGGCGACCAGCCGTAGGCGTTGCGGAAGGCCTGGCTGAAATGCGCGGGATTGACGAAACCCCATCGGGCGGCGATCGAGCTGATCGGGTGGGCGGCCAGGCGGGGGTCGGCCAGGTCGCGCTGGCACCGCTGCAACCGGCGTGCACGGATCCAGCCGGCGACGGTGTGTCCTTCGGTGCGGAACAGCTTGTGCAGATAGCGAAGAGAGATGTGGTGTGCCGCGGCGATCACGTCCGGGGCCAGGTGCGCCTCGCCGAGGTTCTGCTCGATGAAGGCGTGGATTCCGGCCAGCAGCGCACGCTTCCTGGTGTGCGGTGGCACCGCGCTGCGGGCGTCCAGCGCGCCGGCCAGCGCCGCGGTCAGCACGTCGAGCGTGAGGGCCGACAGCCGGGCGGTGTCGGAGGGTGTCAGTTCATGCATGTGCCGAGCCAACTGCAGCATGAAGTGCGAGGACAGGGCGCCGATCCCCTGGGCGCCCGAGATGGGGACCATGGTCAGGCGTCGCAGGTCCCGAGGGGGCAACGGCAACAACGAGCGCGGGAAATAGAGGACCAGCATCTGCGTCGCCGCGATGTCCGGCGCCATCTCGGCCTGGTAGGGGCGGGAGGTGTCATACAGGACCAGGTCCCCGGCCCGGAAGACGGACTCCCGATCGCCTTGTGGCGTCATCACACCGTGACCGCGCACGATGCAGGCGATTTTGTACATCTCTGGGTCCATCTGGCGGATGTGCTTGGGGGTGCGACGTAACGTGTAGGGCGTTGTGGTCGCCAGGGCCGTCTGGACCGGGCCCAGCGCGCTGCTACTGATCGACGCCTGGAATCGGCTCTCCAGGTGAGGTGCGCAGCGCGCCTCGTAGGGCACCCAGGTCTTGGAGCTCACCGCACGCCAGAAGGCGAACCCCTCGTCCGCCGGAACCTCGGCAGTGCTGACCACGTCCATGACGCCTCCTCCGTGTCGGCAGCCGTCCGTCACGGCCCATCCTCGGCGGTCGGCCTCATGTCGTCGTCGTCCGCTCGGCGTGGATGCCTGTAGCCCTGTCGGAGTACAGGGGGCGCACTGCCCGGGATCGCCGTACACACGTGCGGTGTCGCCTGCCCGTTGAGTTGAGGCATTGATGTGCCCGTGACCTGCGGTGCCTCAGAAGAACTGGCAGACGCAGAGGATGCTTCCCGCGCACCAGCGCCGGACCCGGACAGCCGGGCTCAGGTCATGGGCACGAACTCGGGTGGATGTGGTGGGCACGAGCGAACCACCTACAACGAACGTTCGCGCCCTCCAGCACGCGCATGAAGGCACGTGACCATTCAGGCAGGTCCGGCCAGCCGCGACAGGAGACCATCGCGCCGTCCACCACGTCGGGGGCGTCCACGAAGGTCGCACCGGCCATCCACGTGCATTTTCATGTACATAGGGCGGAAATGGCAACCGCCGCCGGAAGCCTCGCCCGCGTGCGGCGATGGCGCGTGGCCGTCACGGGTTGTCAGGCGCGGGTCCACTTCTGGTTGGCGCCCCCGTGGCAGCTCCAGATCTGCAGCCTGGTGCCGTTGGCGGTGCCGGCGCCGCTGACGTCGAGGCACTTGTTCGCGCCGACGGCGGTGATGCTGCCGTCGGCGTTGAGACGCCACTTCTGGTTGTTCTGGCCGTTGCAGTCCCAGATGATCACCGCGGTGCCGTCCGCCGTGCCCGCCCCGTTCACGTCCAGGCACTTGCCGCCGTAGACGCGCAGCTCACCCGCACTGGTGGAGGTCCACTGCTGGTTGGCCTGCCCGTTGCAGTCCCAGATCTGCGCCGGAGCGCCGTTGGCCTGCGAGGCGCCGTCGACGTCCAGGCACCGGCCCGACCCCGCACCCCGCAGCGCGCTCGTGTCCGGCGGATTCGGATCGCCGCCTCCCAGCTGCGTGAAGAAATCCCAGACCACTGGTCTGGTCCAGGAATTCTCGCCGGGTTCGAAGTCGCCAGGCCTCCCATCCACGGGGCCGGGGGTGTGGCCCGCGTCGAACGCCGCCCACGCGACCGGATACCCCGTCCGGCATCCCGAGTAGTAGGTGACGATGTGCGTCAGGCTGCCCTGTGCGGGCTCCGGCGGGTTCTGGGGCGTGCAACCGTTGTTCCTGACGAACCTGTCACGTAGCGACCGGCCCGCGGAGATGTTGAGCACCGGATCCCTGAGGCCGTGCAGTCCGATGTACGCGACGGGCTCCGTGCCGCCGCTGCACCCGCTGAGCTGCGCGCCGGCGTAAACCGCCACCGCGCGGAAGACCGTCGCCCGGGCGCATGCGAGCGCGTAGCTCATGCCGCCGCCGTAGCTGAAGCCCAGGGCGAAGCGTTGTGAGGTGTCCACACAGAGGTCGGCCTCGATCTTCCGGATCATGTCGTCGACGAAGGTGACGTCCTCACCGCCCGAGTTGGCCCAGCCGTTGTTCAGGCCCTGGGGCGCGACGAAGATCGCGGTGTTGTTCGACAACGCTCTGAGCCCGTAGTAGGACCACGGATAGCCACTGGTTCCGCCCGAGTCGACGTCGTTGGCGGTGCCGCCGTTCCAGTGGAATCCAAAGATCAGTCGGTAGGGGGTTGTGTTGTTGTAGTTGTCTGGAATTCTGAGGATGAAGTTGCGATTCTTACCGCTCGTGGTAATCGGATGAGTGCCGCTGCTGAGCGTCGGGGTTCTGCCGCATCCCGCGGTGGGTTCGAGAGCGCTCTGTTTCGCGGCCGACGGGGTCGCGCTGTCGCCCAGCGCCGTCTGCCCTGTGGGAACGACGAGCAGTGCCGCCGATGCGATAGCTGTGAAGAGGAACCTGAGCCTCGACATCACGCACATTCCTTTGCTGTTCTCGTGGTGACACACGTGAAGGGGAAGTTACTGCCGTCACCTTGAGGGCGTCGGTGGCCGGAGTTTCTGCTCTCTTATGCGGTGACACCGAACCGACCTGGCGCGCGCCATTTTCTGCCGATCGGGAACCGCCGACACCGGCGCGCATTCGACGATGGGTCGAACTTCGTGATGTTAGCGTTAACTCAACGCCGCAGTAATCGGTTCTCCTGTTCTTTCGGGCGGCTGAGGGGGATGGCGTAGAGGAGCAAATATGGCCGTGACAAGACCTGTCAAGGGCCGGCACGCTCGACGTTGCGGGCTCTCGCCCGAGAGGTCCCGTTCGCTCCTCCGCCTGACCAGGACAAGCGGGCGCGTCCACCGCTGATCTGTCGCGATGAAACTTTCAGATCGTTCCGAGTGCCCGGGGGTGAGCCGGCCGGCGGGCTGAAGCTCGCCACGCAGGCCCCACGCCCGCCAGTGGCGTGGTCGCTGCCTGGTCGCCTCGGCTCGCCTGGTCACGTCCCGAAGGCCGAGCCGGCTGGAGGCGGCCGGATCAGTGGGACGAGAAGAAGAGGCGCTGCTGGATCTCCCTACGGTAGTCGTCGAGGGTGTTGTCGATGTGCGTGGCCGCGGACTGGGCAGCAGCTTCGGGATCGCCGGCGCGGATGGCCTGGTAGATGGCGTCGTGCTCCTCGACGGCCTTGGCGGCGTGCCCGCCCACCGAGCCGCGCAGGCCGATGAGGCTCGACTGCGCCTGCAGCCTGCGGGCCTCCCGCACGGCGACCTGGAGGAACATGTTGTGCGAGGCAGTAGCGATGGCGGTGTGAAAGGCGTCGTCGCCCTCGTTGAACAGGTCCTCGCGTCCGGTCTCGAAGCCGTGGCGGCACAGGCCTGCCCCTTCTTCGATGGCCCTCAGCTCGGCCGGGGTGGCGCGGCGGGCGGCCAGCCGGCTGGTCTCCATCTCCTGCGCGCGGCGAAACTCGAACAGCATGTAGACGTGGTCGAGGTCGGTCGGGAGGAAGAAGGACCCCCAGCGCCCGGTGCCCAACATCCCCTCGTCGTCGGACACGTACAGGCCGCGGCCCTTCTGGGCGCGTACCCGGCCGAGCGCGGAGAGAATCTTCACCGCCTCGCGCACAACGGTGCGGCTGGTGCCCAGTTGCCGGGCCAGCTCGTTCTCGGTCGGCATGCGGTCGCCAGGACGCAGACCGAGCTCGACGATCAATTCCAGCACCTGCTCGGCGGCTACCTCGTAACCCGGCCGGTATCCGCTCTCGCGAGGGGTGTCGGTCACCGTACTTCCTCCTTGCCATTCCCTGCAAAAGTATGACTGATGAGCCGGTCCTTTCCGCCACATGTGTTGTCCGATGAGTACGACACATATGAACGGTTCATCGAGGGTTGCCGGCGCGGACGTGCGCCTTCACAGATGTTGCTGCTGGTGAAGGCATAGATCAGCTCACCATGGCCATGCCCTCGCCGCGTGAACCGCGAAATAGGCAGGCTTAAGGGCTTGACGGGCATCCCTGCTCCGAAGGTAATTAGGAGCGAGGCCGGCGGTCCCCATCCGCTCCACCCCGCAAAAGGCGTCACCTGTCTGAGGATCAGGGTGTGACCTGGCCATACGCCTACCCCCCGAAGGAACGACTGTGCCCTTACCTCCACCCGTCACGATGCTGAGACCGATCCTGATCGGCATCGTCACCGCCGCGCTGGCCGCGGCGTCCGCCCTCGTCGCCTCCGCCACCCCGGCCCTCGCGGCCACCACGACCCTGTACGCGTCGCCCGCCGGCACCGGCTCCGCCTGCACCTCCACCCAGCCGTGCTCGCTGCCCGCGGCGCAGACGGCGGTGCGTTCGCTGAACGCCGGGATGTCCGGTGACATCGTCGTGGAGCTGGCGGGCGGGGTGTATCGGCTGTCCGCGCCGCTCCGGCTGACCGCCGCCGACTCCGGGAACAACGGCTACTCCGTCAGATGGCAGGCCGCGGCGGGTGCCGTCCCGGTCGTCAGCGGAGCCAGGGCGGTCACCGGCTGGACCGTGGCGGACTCGGGAAAGAACATCTGGCGCGCCAACGTCGGCGCCGGGATCGACACCCGGCAGCTGTACGTCGACGGCGCTCTCGCCACCCGGGCGCGCACCGCCGTCAACCGGTCCGACTTCACCGCGAGCAGCACCGGGATGAGGTTCACCAGTAGCGCGCTGAGCTATCTGAACAACCTCGCCAACCAGGGCCGGGTCGAGATGGAGAGCGTCGGCTCGTTCACCGACCGGTACGCGCCGGTGCGGAGCATCAGCGGAAACCTCATCACGATGCGGCAGCCCGCCTGGAACAACAACAACTTCGGGTACGACACCTTCACCAGCCCGCACCGGGCGGGGCCGCTCCACCTGGTCAACGCCTACGAGTTCCTCGACTCGCCGGGGGAGTGGTACCTCGACCCGGCGACCGGCGCCCTGTCCTACATACCGCTCGCCGGGCAGAACATGGGCAACCTCAGCGTGGAACTGCCGGTGCTCCAGTCGCTGGTGCACGTCGGGGGAACCTACGACGCGCCCGCGCACCACATCACGTTCAGCGGGGTCACCTTCACCGGTACGAGCTGGCTCGGCCCCAGCGGCGACCAGGGCTACGTGGACCAGCAGACCGGCGCCTACATCGCCGGCGACTGGAGCTGGCCCGCCTTCGCCTCCTGCCACCAGGGCTGCCGGCAGTTCGAGGCGACCCGGCCGAACTGGTACCAGATGCCGGCCGCCGTGCAGGTCTCCGCGGCGAACACCGTCACCTTCACCGACTCGCGCTTCGTCAACCTGGGACAGACGGCCATCGGCATCGGCAACGACGCCAACGCGCACGCCAGCGGTGTCGGCCTGGGCGCCGCCGACATCACGGTCACCCGGTCGGAGATCGCCCGTAGCTCGGCAGGCGGCATCGTGGTCGGCGGCGTGCGCGCCGACGCGCACCACCCGAGTGACCAGCGGATGGTCAACCGGAACATCACCGTCAGCGACAACCGCATCCACGACCTCGGCCTGGACCACCGGGGCGTCGTCTCGGTCCTGACCACGTACGTCACCGGCACCGACGTGTCCCACAACGAGGTCTACAACATGCCGTACACCGGCATGTCGATCGGGTACGGCTGGGGCGCCAACGAGCCGGGCGGCAGCACCCACTACGCCGACCGCGGCCTGTACGACTTCCAGCCGCGCTACACCACGGCCACCACCGCCTCCGGCAACCGGCTCGTCGGCAACTACGTGCACGACGTCATGCAGCAGATGACCGACGGCGGCTGCATCTACACGCTGTCATGGAACCCGGGCGCGGTGATCAGCGACAACCACTGCCTGCGCACCAACGGCTGGTTCGGCATCTACTTCGACGAGGGCTCCAGGCACTACACCGTCAGGAACAACGTGCTGTCGAACACCGGCACCTGGGCCACCGCCAACTACTGGTACGGCGAGAACATGGGCGACTTCACCGTCACCGGCAACTGGTCGACCAACGGCAGCACCAACGTCACCAACGGCGACCGCGGCAACGTGGTGAACAACAACGTCACCGTCACCAACGGCGCCTGGCCGGCCGGAGCCCAGGCCGTGATCGCGTCCGCCGGGCCCCAGGGCCAGACTCCGGGGAACACGAGTGCGTTCAAGGGTGTGGGGTCGGGCCGGTGCCTGGACGTCGACGGCGCCTCGCAGGCCAACGGCGCTCCGGCGCAGATCTGGGACTGCAACGGGCAGGCCAACCAGCAGTGGACCTCCACCAGTGCGGGTGAGCTGCGCGTCTACGGAGGCAAATGCCTGGACGTGAACGGGGCGGGCACGGCGGACGGCACCGCGGTGATCATCTGGGACTGCAACGGCCAGAACAACCAGAAGTGGCGCATCAACGCCGACGGCAGCATCACCGCCGTCGGGGCGAACAAGTGCCTCGACGTCAGCGGCGCCGGCACCGCCAACGGCACCAGGCTGCACATCTGGAGCTGCCACGGGGGCGCCAACCAGAAGTGGACCCGCGCCTGACACCGTTCGCCCGACGACGAGCCTCGTCTCCCGACGTGGCCGGAGGCGGCACTCCTCCGGCCACGGAGCTGAATCCCGGGCGCCCTGCCCTGACTGGTCTTCCTGCTGCAGGAGGGAACACTCATGCCCCGACGTCCGTGGCTCACCTTGCTGACCACGATGGCGCTCATCACTCCCGGAGCACTCGTGCTCAACGCCTCCCCCGCGAACGCCCTCGACATCCCGGCGTCCGACTACCAGCAGGTGTCTCTCGCGTCGGGTGGCGCGGAACTGGGTGAGGCGATGTCGCTGGCCGTGATGCCGAACCGGTCGGTGGTGCACACGGCGCGCGACGGCACGGTACGTGTCACCGATGCCGGCGGCACCACGAAGGTGGCCGGCAGGCTCAACGTCTACACCCACGACGAGGAAGGCCTCCAGGGAGTCGCGGTCGACCCCGGCTTCGCGTCGAACCGGCACCTCTGGCTCTACTACTCCCCGCGGCTGAGCACGCCGAACGGCGATGCGCCGAGCACCGGCACGCAGGCCCAGTTCGACCAGTGGAAGGGCGAGCTGTACCTGTCGCGCTTCACCCTCAAGGCGGACGACACGCTCGACATGACCAGCGAGAAGGTGGTCCTCCGGGTCCAGAACGACCGCGGCCAGTGTTGTCACGTGGGCGGGGACATCGACTTCGACGCCGCCGGCAACCTGTATCTGACCACCGGCGACGACACCAACCCGTTCGAGTCGAGCGGCTACTCCCCGCTGGACGAGCGGACCAACCGCAACCCGCAGTTCGACGCCCAGCGCTCGTCCGCCAACACCAACGACCTGCGTGGCAAGCTCCTGCGCATCAAACCGCAGCCCGACGGCAGCTACACGATCCCCAGCGGCAACATGTTCCCGCCGGGGACGGCGAGGACCCGGCCAGAGATCTACGCGATGGGCTTCCGCAACCCGTTCCGGATGAGCGTGGACCAGGCGACCGGCATCGTCTACCTCGGCGACTACGGGCCGGACGCGGGTGTGACCAGCTCCAACCGCGGGCCGAGCGGGCAGGTGGAGTTCGATCGCATCACCGGTCCCGGCAACTACGGATGGCCGTACTGCACGGGCACGAACACCACCAGCGAGACCTACAACGAATGGAACTTCGCCACCAACAGCACCGGTCCCAAGTACGACTGCGCGGGCGGCCCCGCCAACAACTCCTTCCGTAACACCGGCCTGGCCACGCTGCCTGCGGCGAAGCCGGCGTGGATCCGGTACGCGGGGGACGCAGGAAGCCCGCCGGAGTTCGGCTCCGGGTCGGAGTCGCCGATGGGCGGCCCCGTCTATCGCTACGACCCCGGCCTGAACTCGGCCGTCAAGTTCCCCCAGTCGCTCGACGGGCGCTACTTCGCCGGTGAGTACGGCCGGCGCTGGATCAAGGCGATCGAGGTCGAGCAGGACGGCGGGTACGGGGAGATCTCGGCGTTCCCCTGGTCGGGGACGCAGGTGATGGACATGGCCTTCGGACCCGACGGGGCCTTGTACGTTCTCGACTACGGCACCGGGAACAACAACCAGGCGCTCTATCGCATCGAGTACATCGGCAGCGCCGACCGCAACCCGATCGCCAAGGCGTCCGCCGACAAGACGTCCGGACCGGCGCCGCTCACGGTGGCCTTCTCCTCGGCGGGCAGCTCGGATCCGGAGGGCGGCGCGCTGACGTACGCGTGGAACTTCGGCGACGGCACCACCTCCACGGCGGCGAACCCGAGCAAGACCTACACCACGAACGGCACCTACACGGTGACGCTCACGGTCCGGGATCCGCAGGGTCTCACCGGCACGGCGAGCGTGATCGTGACCGTCGGCAACACCGCGCCGACGGTCAGCCTCACCACCCCTGCCGGCGGGCAGCTGTTCTCCTTCGGTGACACCGTGCCCTTCCAGGTCACCGTCAGCGACCCGGAGGACGGCACGATCGACTGCGACGGGGTCACCGTCGCCTACTTCCTCGGCCACGACAGCCACCGCCACCAGATCACCTCCGAGACCGGCTGCTCGGGCTCCATCGCGGTGCCGGTCGACGGCGAGCACGACGCCGCGGCCAACATCTATGGCGTCTTCGAGGCCTCCTACACCGACGGGGGCGGTCTGACCTCCACCAGCGCCCGTACGCTCCAGCCGCGGCACCGGCAGGCAGAGCACTTCGGCGCCCAGCAGGGCATCCAGACGGCCGACCACGCCACCGCGGAAGGCGGCAAGACGGTCGGCTTCACCGATGACGGCGACTGGATCTCCTTCCAGCCGTACAACCTGGGGAACGCGACGAGGATCACGGCCCGGGTGTCCTCGGCCGGCGCGGGCGGCAGGATCGAGGTGCGGGCGGGCTCGGCGACGGGCACGCTGCTGGGAACGGCGAACGTGGCGAGCACCGGCGGCTGGGACACCTTCACCGACGTCTCGGCGAACCTCAGCGGCGCGCCGGCCGGCACGACGACGTTGTATCTGGTCTTCCGCGGTCCGACCGGACAGGGTTACCTGTTCGACGTGGACGCCTTCACCTTCGACACCGGCACCCCACCCTCGGGGAGCACGAGCGCGTTCAAGGGTGTCGGGTCGGACCGGTGCCTGGACGTCAACGGCGCCTCGCAGGCCAACGGCGCTCCGGCGCAGATCTGGGACTGCAACGGGCAGGCCAACCAGCAGTGGACCTCCACCAGTGCGGGTGAGCTGCGCGTCTACGGAGGCAAGTGCCTGGACGTGAACGCGGCGGGCACGGCGGACGGCACCGCGGTGATCATCTGGGACTGCAACGGCCAGAACAACCAGAAGTGGCGCATCAACGCCGACGGCAGCATCACCGCCGTCGGGGCGAACAAGTGCCTCGACGTCAACGGCACCGCCAACGGCACCAAGGCGCGCATCTGGACCTGCACCGGAGGAACCAACCAGCGCTGGACCCGCCTCTGAAAGGGACAACCATGCTGCGACATCTGACCCCAGCCGCACCCGGGGGCGGCCGCAAGACCTCTGCACTGCGGCGCCTGTCGATGACAGTGGCGGCGATCATCGCCGCCGCGACGATGGTCCCCGCCATCCCCGCCCAGGCCGCCGCCTTCAAGGTGCTGGTGTTCTCCAAGACGGCCGGGTTCCGGCACGACGCGATCCCCACCGGCATCCAGGCCATCCGCGACCTGGGGGCCGCCAACGACTTCGCCGTCGACGCGACCGAGGACTCGGGCGCCTTCAGCGCGGCCAACCTGGCCCAGTACCAGGCGGTGGTGTTCCTCAACACGACCGGTGACGTGCTGAACGACACCCAGCAGGCCGCCTTCCAGACGTACGTGGACGGTGGAGGCGGCTACGTCGGGGTGCATTCGGCCGCGGACACCGAGTACGACTGGCCGTACTACGGGCAGCTGATGGGGGCCTGGTTCAACAACCACCCGGCGATCCAGCAGGCCACCGTGCGGAACGAGGACCGGGCGCACGCCGCGACCGCTCACCTCGGGACGACCTGGTCACGCACCGACGAGTGGTACAACTACCGCTCCAACCCGCGCCCGAACGTCCGGGTGCTGCAGAGCCTGGACGAGGGCAGCTACAGCGGCGGCGGCATGGGCGATCACCCGATCACCTGGTGCCGCCCGCAGTCCTCAGGCCGCTCCTTCTACACCGGCCTGGGGCACACCCAGGAGTCGTACGCCGATCCGAACTTCCGCACGCTGCTGCTCGGCGGCATCCGGTACGCGGCCAAGGCCGTCAACGCGGACTGCCGCCCGGAGACCGGGTACACGACGTTGTACAACGGCTCGACGACGGGCTGGTCGCAGGCAGGGCCGGGGTCGTTCGCCAACAGTGACGCCACGCTGACCTCCCAGGGCGGCATGGGGATGTTGTGGTACTCCTCCAAGGAGTTCCGCTCCTACTCCCTCAAGCTCGACTGGAAGATGACCGGCGACTCCAACTCCGGCGTGATCGTCGGGTTCCCGGCCACCGGTGACCCCAACGCGGCGCTCGACACCGGATACGAGGTGCAGATCGACGCAACCGACACCACGGACAAGACAACCGGGGCGATCTACGGGTTCAAGGCCGCCGACCTCGCCGCCCGCGACGCGGCGCTGAACCCGCCGGGGGAGTGGAACACCTATGAGCTGCTGGTGGAGGGTGAGCGGCTGCAGGTGTTCCTGAACGGCAGCAGAATCAACGATTTCACCAACACAGATCCGGTCCGATCGCTCCAGCAGGGCCACATCGGCATCCAGAACCACGGGTCCGGCGACGTGGTGTCCTTCCGCAACATCCGCATCAAGGAACTGGCCGGCACACCGGGCGGCACGAGCGCGCTGCGGGGTGCGGGCTCGGGCCGGTGCCTGGACGTCAGCGGCGCCTCGCAGGCCAACGGGGCGCAGGCGCAGATCTGGGACTGCCACGGGCAGGCCAACCAGCAGTGGACCTCCACCAGCGCGGGTGAGCTACGGGTCTACGGCGGCAAGTGCCTGGACGTGAACGGGGCCGGGACGGCGAACGGCACCGCGGTGATCATCTGGGACTGCAACGGCCAGAACAACCAGAAGTGGCGGCTCAACGCCGACGGCAGCATCACCGCGGTCGGGGCGAACAAGTGCCTGGACGTCAGCGGCACCGCCAACGGCACCAGGGCGCGCATCTGGACCTGTACCGGAGGCGCCAACCAGCGCTGGACCCGCGTCTGAGGCTCCCGGTCACACCTCGCGCGGCCCCCCGGTCGGGGCCGCGCGAGCCACGGGGCTCAGCGACCGCCGCCATCCCCTGCCACCGCCGGTCGCGGTGCCGGTGCGCGTTCAGCGGCCTGTCCGAGCCAGGGAGGCCAGGAGCCCCTTGACCTCGGTCGCCTCGTACGAGTCACGGTCGAAGGGAGCGATGATCAGCGGTCCGTCGTCGGGGAGATCCGGCAGCCGGCCGTGACTGCCCCGCACCGGCGCCGGGTCGAGCGGCACCACCCGCATCGTGTACCGGAAGCCCAGTTTCTTCCTGGCGAGCGCCGCCGCCGCGCGCAGCTTGACGAACGGATCGCGCGGGTCCATGAACAACTCCGCGGGGTCGTAGCCGGGTTTGCGGTGGATGTCCACGAGCCTGGCGAAATCCGGGGCGCGGTCGTCGGAGAGCCAGTAGTAATAGGTGAACCAGGCGTCGGGCTCCGCCACCGCGACGAGCTCGCCGGCGCGTTCGTGGTCGAGCCCGTACTTCGCCTTCCCCGCCTGGTCGAGCACCTCGTCCACGCCGGCCAGTTCGGCGATGACGGCGCGGGTGCGGTCGAGGTCGCCGGGGTCGCGCACGTACACGTGGGCCACCTGGTGGTCGGCGACGGCGAAGGCCCGGGACGTCCACGGGTCGAGGTACTCCATCCCGGCCTGGACGTAGACCTCCAGGAGACCAGCGGTGCGCAGCGCCCGGTTGACGTCCACCGGGCGTGACACCGGGGTGATGCCGTATTCGGAGAGCACGACCACCTCGGCGTCCTCGGCCAGGAGCGGAGCCAGCGCGGCGTCGACGGCGCGGGCGGCCGCGATCGCCTCGGGACCGGCGGGACCGTACCGCTGAAGGTCGTAGTCGAGGTGCGGCACGTAGACCAGCAGCAGATCCGGCCGTTCGCGGGCCAGGATGCGGCGGGCCGCGGCGATGATCCATTCGGACGAGGCGATCCCCGCGTTGGGTCCCCAGTAGGTGAACAGGGGGAACGGCCCCAGCGCGGCCTCGAGGTCGTTGTGGAGTGAGGGCGGGCGGGTGTAGCAGTCGGGCGACTTGCGGCCGTCGGCGTGGTAGACGGGACGCGGGGTGACGAGCAGGTCGGTCGGCGCGCCCATCGCGTACCACCAGCAGACGTTGGCGGTGCGCAGGCCGGTCGCGGCGGTCCACAACTGGTCGCCCTGGATGAGCGCGTTGTGCTGGCGCCACAGCAGCACCTCGCCGAGATCCCGGAAGTACCACCCGTTCCCCACGATGCCGTGGTCGCGGGGCATCGAACCGGTCAGCAGGGTGGCCTGCATCGAGCAGGTGACGGCGGGCAACACGGGCCGCAGCGCGGCCGCCGAGCCCACTTTCGCCACGTTCGGCATGTGCGCGAGCAGGCGCGGGGTGAGCCCGACAACATTGATCACGATCAGCGGTGCCATCAGAGTCTCCTGAGGGGACCGTCGTCTTGGGGCGACGGGTGTATCGGACGCGGGAGGGCCGTCAAGGCCCGAGCGTGCCCTGACCTGTCAGGTCTGCGCATCACGGATGTCCTTCCCGGTTTTGTCGGCGCCAGCCGATATCGTGGCGGTGTCGTTACCGAACGTGATGGGGGGATGGGTGTGCGCAGGTCGTTCAGATTCCTGCTGCGCCCCACCGCCCGGCAGGCGGCGGCGCTGGCGGCGTGCCTGGAAGACCACCGCACGCTGTACAACGCCGCCTTGGAGCACCGCCGTACCGCCTACGCCAGGGCGGGCGTGAGCGTCCGCTACGGCCAGCAGTCGGCCGAGCTGAAACACATCCGCGCCGACGACCCGGAAGGGCAGGCGCGCTGGTCGTTCTCCTCCCAGCAGGCCACCCTGCGACGGCTCGACAAGGCGTTCGCCGCGTTCTTCAAGCGGGTCCGCGAGGGTCGCGCGCCGGGTTTCCCGCGTTTCAAAGGGCGCGGCCGGTTCGACACCGTCGAATGGCCCAGGGACGGCGACGGCTGCCGGTGGGACTCCCAGCCCGAGCACCCGACCGCCACCTACGTGCGGCTCCAGGGTGTCGGGCATGTCCGCGTCCACCGGCACCGGCCGGTCAAGGGGCGGGTGAAGACGATCGCGGTGAAGCGGGAGGGCTCCCGCTGGTTCGTGGTGCTGTCGTGCGACGACGTGCCCGCCGAGCCGCTGCCCGCCACCGGCGCGGTCGCGGGGATCGACATGGGCGTGGCGTCGCTCGTCACCACCTCCGACGGACAGCATCTGAGCAACCCCCGCCCCCTGGCCGCCACCGCCGGCCGTCTGGCCGACGCCCAGCGAGACCTCGCCCGCAAGGAACGGGGTTCCACGCGGCGGCGTAAGGCGGTGGCCCGCGTGGCCGCGCTGCATGCCAAGGTGCGCAGGCAACGTCTGGATGGCGCGCATAAGGCCGCGCTCGGCCTGGTCCGCGCCTATGACGTGATCGTGCACGAGGACCTGCGGATCGCGAACATGACCCGCTCGGCGTCCGGCACGACTGAAGCTCCCGGCCGCAACGTCGCCGCCACGTCCGGCCTGAACCGGTCGATCCTGGACGCGGGCTGGGGGGTGTTCCTGACGGTCCTCGCGCACAAGGCTGAAAGCGCCGGTCGCAAGCTGATCGCGGTGAACCCCGCCGGCACCTCCCGCACCTGCGCCCGCTGCGGGCACAGCGCACGGGAGAACCGCCTCACCCAAGCCGACTTCGCCTGCACGGCGTGCGGCCATACCGCGCACGCCGACGTCAACGCGGCGATCAACATCATGAGGGCAGGGCTTGCCCTTCGCCAGGCTGCGCAAGCGGCTTAGCGAGAAGCCGCTCCCTTCAGGGAGCGGAGGAGTCACCACGTCTCCTTCAGCCCGAGGGCGGCCAGTTGCGCCCGCATCCAGTGGAGCTCGGCGGCGATGCCGTGCGCGATGTCGGAAGGCGCGCCGGGAAGCACGTTCCACGTGTAGGTCTCCACCTCGACGTGCCTGGTCAGCGGACGCTCCCCGCCGAGAAGCGCCCCCAGCAGGTCCCGCAGGTAGGGGGCGCTGGTGGCGAGCGGAGGGGGCGGCGCGTCGTGCAGCGGGACGTGGAAGTGCACACGCCAGCTCTCGTCCGCGGGCAGGCCACCGGCCAGGGCCTCGCCCAGGTCGTCGGCGTATCCGGTGGCGGAGCGCGTCTGGTGGAGGAAACGGGCCTCGTCGAACGCGGCCAGGGCCCGCTGCGCCCCCGGCGGCGCCACCAAGGCGCACGACGCCTGGAGCTTCACGATCGGCAACCCGCCGGCGGCGCCCGCGTCAGGCTCCTCGAAACCCACGGCCATGTGGCAGGCGTCCAGACAGAGGCCGAGGTGGTCGTGGTCCACGTCACCCAGCAAGGCGCTCGCCTGGGGCGTCGTCTCGACGATGCAGCCGGGCTCCGGCTCGAAGCCCAGCCGGATCACCTTGCCGGTACGGCCGGCCAGCGCGCGCAGGCCCGCGGCGACCGCGTCGAGATTGGCCATCACCGCCGCCGCCTTCTCTCTCGTCCACCCGGTCCGCCAGGCGAGAGGAAGGGTCGAGATCGTGCCCTCGGTGACGTCGTCCGGCAGCAGCGAGGCGAGGATCTCGGCGAGCCCGAGCGTGTAGCGCAGCCGCTCCGCGTCGGACCAGTCAGGAGTGTAGACGCGGTACTTCACGATCTCGTCGTGGAAGCCGCGGTAGGGGAACCCGTTGAGGGTCACGACCTCCAGCCCGAGCGCGGTCAGCCGCGCGCGCAGCGCCGCGAGTTCTTCGGGCCGGGCGGTGAGGTCCGCGGCGGCGTGCTGGGACAGCCACAGCCCGAGCCCGAGCCGTTCGACGCCGAGCAGGCGCCTGACCCGCGCCGCGACGCCGGACAGCTGACCGTGAATGCCGGGGAGATCCTCGGCGGCGTGGACATTGGTGCAGTAGGAAAGATGCACCGTCGAGCCGTCCGCATGGCGCAGCCGCATGGTCAGCCCCGCTTGATCGTGTTGCCGGCGTAGTCAGCGCCGGCTTCCGAGCCGGTCCTGAGGTCGAGCCGGCCGCTCTGCCCGTAGAAGGTGACCGGATTGCGCCACAGCACCCGATCCACGTCGTCCTCGCCGAAGCCGGCCGCGAGCATGACGTCGGCCACCTCGCGCGTCTTGAGCGGATCGCTCCGCCCCCAGTCGGCGGCCGAGTTCACCAGCATCCTGTCCGTGCCGTACTGCTTGAGCAGGGCCACCATCCGGTCCGGGTCCATCTTGGTGTCCGGGTAGATGGAGAACCCCATCCAGCAGCCCGACTCCGCGACCATGCCGACGGTCATCTCGTTGAGGTGGTCGATGAGCACCCGCACGGGGGGTATCCCGGCCGCCCGCACCACGTCGAGCGTCCGGCGGGTGCCCCCGGCCTTGTCCCGATGCGGAGTGTGCACGAGTACCGGAAGGTCGTTCTCCTGTGCCAGGGCGAGCTGGGCCTCGAACGCCCGTTCCTCCTCTGCCGTCATCGAGTCGTAGCCGACCTCGCCGACCGCGACGACGGAGTCCTTCAGCAGGTATCGCGGCAACTCGGCCAGCACCGCCGCGCACCGCGGATCGTTCGCCTCCTTCGGGTTGAGCGCGAGCGCGCAGTGGTGGTGGATGCCGTGCTGCGCGGCGCGATAGGGCTCCCAGCCGAGCAGCGCGTCGAAGTAGTCGAGGAAGCTGCCCACATTGGTACGGGGCTGCCCCAGCCAGAAGGCGGGTTCGACGACGGCCCGGACCCCCGCGGCGTGCATGCGCTGGTAGTCGTCGGTGGTCCGGGAGGTCATGTGGACGTGGGGGTCGAAGATGCGCATTCAGATCCTCTCCAGGACGTCGCGCGGGACGGGCCGGCCGGCCGCCTGCAACTCCGCCGCGTAGTCCGACAACATCCGGGCCAGTTCGGCGTCGAAGCGGCGGTCCAGCTCGGCCACCGCCACCAGGGGGATCGACATGAAGACGCACTTGAGCACCCCTTGCCGGAAGGAGTGGTCGCCCAGCCACGCCGAGCCGTACGGGCCGAGGGCCGCGGCGACCAGCCGCGCGTCATTGCTGCGAAGCGCGTCCTCCACCAGCGCGACCGCCGTGCCTTCCAGGTCGAGCTCGTGCAGGACGGTCAGGATCGCCAGCCGCTCACCGCTGTCGCCCGCCTCGTACAAGCTCCGGACCAGCGCGTGGTGGCCGTGCAGCGCGCCGAGGAGCGCGCGCCGGGCGCCCGGGCCGCCCCGCCGTTCGGCCTGCGGGAAGAGCCGGTGGATCGCCTGCGGGTCAGCCTCGACCTGCCGGACGGCCTGTGCCAGCCACTCCTGTGCCGGCTCCTTCATGTGCCCTCCTCAAGAAGTCGATCGATCGGCGGGCGACCTGCGGGGCCGCATGGCTGTGCCGGGCCAGTTCCACGGCCACCAAACCCGAGTAGCCGTGCAGAGCGGCGAGCACCGGTACGAAGTCGATCTCACCCTCGCCGAATTCCAGGTGCTCGTGGACTCCCCGGCGCATGTCCTCGATCTGCACGTGCACGGTGTACGGCAGCGCCCGCCGGACACAGGTGTCCAGGTCCTCCCGCTCCACGCAGTGACAGTGCCCGATGTCGAGGGTGAGACCGAACCGGGTGTGGGCGCCGAGCATCGCGCGCAGCCGCTCGAAGCCGTCCAGGTCGGCGACGAGCATCCCGGGTTCGGGTTCGAACCCCAGCGTGACGCCCACCTGATCGGCCTCGTCGAGCAGCCGTGCGCACTGGCGGGCCAGCCGCGTGTACGCCTCCGCCTCCGGCATGCCGTCGGGCCGTACGCCGCTCCACAGATGCACCACGGGAGCGCCCAGGTCGGCGGCGACGCGCATCGCCGTGATGAGGAACTCCACTCTGCGCTCGGCGTCGTCGCTGATGAGGGTCGGATGGTGTTTGCGCATGGGATCGAGGGTGTAGCGCCCGCCCGTCTCGACGACGGCACCGAGGCCGAGGCGATCGAGGATCCCGGCGATCCTGGACACCTCCGCGGCCAGCCCGGGGGAGTGGGGGTCGAGATGACCGTGGTCGAGCGTGATGGCCGCACCTGTGTACCCCAGATCGGCCAGGACCGCGAGCGCCTCGGGAAGCCGGTGCCCGGCGAAGCCGTTGGTGCAGTAGGCCCACCTCACGATGTCGCCAGCCGGGACGAGAGCCACCTTCCCACGGGGAGCGAACACAGCAGCGCGCCCGCCATCGCGAACCGGCCGCCACCGGCGACCGCCGCCGCCTGGAGCGGGATCAGGCCGAGGATGCTCAGGCGGACGGCCTGCCGTACGTTCTCGGGGTCGGGAAGGGTCCGTAACCCGGCCTGGACCGGAAGGGTGGAGGCGAGATAGCCGGCGATGAGGACGCCCGCTCCGGTCCGGGCGGTGGCTCCGTTGCGCGCGCAGGAGGCGGCCGCGAGCCCGGCCGCCACGGTGCTGGCCACGAGCGCGCGCTCGGCGGTCCCGCGGGTCGCCCCCGTCACCTCGGCGCGGCCGAGGACGCTGATCCCGTAGGTGTGCGCGCCTATCGCCAGCGCCGCCGGCACCGCGGACCTCGCCTGCTCGCCCGCGCCCAGAAGCACGTCGAGCACGCGGCAGGCCGCCATCGCCGCCGGTCCCGCCACCGTCCGTTTGAGGCGCAGGTCGTAGGCCCACACCGCGCCGGCCAGCAGGCCGGCGACGGTGAGACCGCGACGGCCGCCGGCGAGGGCGGCGGTGGACAGGCCCGCGCCGGTCAGGGCGGCCGCGAGCCCGAGCGCGGCGCCCGGGCGGACCCGGCCCGACGGGATCGGGCGCTCAGGACGCTCGACGGCGTCCACGTCACGGTCCGCCCAGTCGTTGAGCGCCATTCCCGACCAGTACATGAGCACCGACGCCAGGGCCAGGCCGGGTGCCGGACGCCGCCCCGCGGCGGCGGCCCCCGCCATGGTGTCCCCCGGCACCGACAGTGCGGCAGGTGCGCGGACCAGCTCGAGCAGCGCCCTCATGACAGCTCCTCGGCGAAGGCGCGCAGCCTGGCGTACTGGGCGGCCAGGGCGTGCTCGTCCGTCCCCAGCGGGCTCTTGAAGAAGTATCCGAGCTCGGGCAGGACGCCGTGCCGCCCCTTCTCGTGCGCGCGGGCGACCAGCCGGGCCAGGTCCAGGATGAGCGGAGCGGCCAGCGCCGAATCGCAGCCCTGCCAGGTGAACTGCAACGTCATCCGGACGCCGAGAAAGCCCTCGAAGCTCACGTGGTCCCAGGCGGTCTTCCACTCTCCGAGATCCGGGACGTAGTCGATGTGCGTCTCACCCTCCACGGGTCCTCCCAGGACCTGTGCGACGACCTGGTCCTTGGAGAGCCGCTTGCTGGACCTGGCGGCCGGATCGGCGAGTGTCGCCCCGTCGCCGCCGCCGAGCAGGTTGAGCCCGGACCAGGAGCGGACACGCAGCGCCCGGTCAGCGAACATGGGCGCCAGGGCGCTCTTGACCAGGGTCTCCCCGGTCTTGCCGTCGCGTCCCGCGTACGGCACGCGCCGCTGGGCGGCGAGTTCCGCCAGGGCGGGCAGGGTCGGCCCGGTGGAGGGGGTGAACTCCACATAGCCGCACCCCGCGTGGAACGCCGCATAGGCATACAGCGAGCTCGGCGGCAGGACGTCGTCCCCTACGGCGAGCCGTTCCTCGAGGTCGGCCAGCCTTTCGAACTCCGGGCGTGAATCCACAGGGGGCTCGGTCGACGACACGTTGACGACCACCACCCGGGCCAGCCCGTGCCGGGCGCGAAAGCCGGTGATGTCGTCGATCAGCCGGGTCGCGGCCCGGCCGCCGTCACCGGGGACGTAGCCCGGCCGGATCTCGGCGTCGGCGGCGTCCAGATCGCATGCGAGCAACCCCGGGAAGTCCGGTGATATGACCTCTGCTCTGCCCAGCTGCTCGGCGCGCTTGCGTAAGGAGGTCTCGGCGACGTCATGGCCGCCGAAGATCAGGTCGGTCAGCGGAACCAGCCGCCCGGGGAAGCCGGCGGACTCGCTCACGCATCCACGGGGGGACGCCGCTCCCGCCTTGATGGCCGCGGCGCCCACGATGGCAGTGGTCGCCACGGATCCTCGTGCCCCGATAAGCCACACACCGAGCTTGTCCATGAAAGCTCCATCGTGTCGGGACTACCCCGCATGCGAAGGCATCCAGTAGGTAAGTCTCCGCGATGGTAAAAGCTATTTTTGTCGATGGTCAAGCATAAGTAGGCTTATCACTGTCCTATCATCCGCCGCCTACGGCCATCGTCGCCGGTCCGCCGCGTCGGGCGCGCTCAACACCCGCTCTCTTATGGGGATGCCGCCTGTCGCGGCCCCCTCATTATGTCGCGCCGGTGGCCAACTTTTGCTTGACCATCGACATAAGCCCGCTTAGCATCCCGCAACATGACGGATATGGGCCTGAAACCTGCCGATGGCCCCCGAGCAGGGACGGCGCCCACTCCTCGCTGGCTGCCGAGCACGCCCGGGGGTCACCGGGGACGGGGAGGCTGACCGGATGCTGACCATGCGCGGCATCGGCAAGAGCTTCCTGGGCGTGCGGGTGCTGTCCGGGGTGGACCTCGATGTGACGGCCGGCGAGGTCCACGCCGTCGTCGGCGAGAACGGCGCGGGCAAATCCACCCTGATGAAGATCATCTGCGGGGTTCACGCGCCGGACGAGGGCACGATCGAGATCGACGGCCGGCCCGTCGCCTTCGGCCATCCGCTTGAGGCGCTGCGCTCCGGCATCGCGATCATCCACCAGGAGTTCAACCTGCTGCCCGAGCGCACCGTCGCTGAGAACGTGTTCCTCGGGCGCGAGCCCGTCAGGCGCGGCCTGGTCGACCGCGCCGCCATGGAGGAGGCGACCGCGCGGCTCCTCGACGAGCTGGGCGAGGATCCCTTCGGCCCTCGCGACGCCGTCAAGCGCCTGCCGGTGGCCCAGCAGCAGATCGTCGAGATCGTCAAGGCGTTGTCGGTGAACGCGCGGCTCGTCGTCATGGACGAGCCCAGCGCGGCGCTCGCCGAGCACGAGGTCGCGTTGCTCCACCGGCTGATCGGGCGGTTGAGGGAACGCGGCGTCGCCGTCGTGTACATCTCCCACCGATTACGCGAGGTGTTCGATCTCGCCGACCGGGTCACCGTGCTCAAGGACGGCTCGCGCGTCACCACGCTCCCGATCGGCGAGGTGACCCCGGACGAGTTGATCCGCCTGATGGTGGGCCGTGACCTCGGCACCTACTTCCCGCCCCGCTCGGCGGGCGCCGGCGAGGTACGGCTCAGCCTGCGCGCAGCCGGCAACCACAAGCTCCACGACATAGACCTGGAACTGCGTGCCGGGGAGATCGTCGGCATCGCGGGCCTGCAGGGATCCGGCAGATCGGAGCTCGCCAAAGCGATCTTCGGCGCGGAGCCGTTCACCACGGGGGAGATGATCCCGTCGCGCCCGCGCTCGGTCCGGGAAGGCGTGGCCATGGGCATCGGGCTCGTGACCGAGGACCGCAAGGCCGAAGGGCTCGCCTTGCGCCAGTCCGTGCGCGACAACGTCCTGCTCGTCGCCCGCGCGGTGGGCCGCGGGAACCGCGACGGCGTCCGCGACCTGCTCGAACGGGTACGCCTATCGCCTGCGCGTCAGGAACAGGAGGTCCGCTACCTGTCCGGCGGCAACCAGCAGAAGGTCGTGCTCGTCAAATGGATGACGATGGCGCCGCGGGTGCTGCTGTTCGACGAGCCGACCCGGGGAGTCGACGTCGGGGCCAAGGCCGCGATCCACGACCAGATGCGCGAACTGGCGAACGACGGCATGGCCATCATGATGATCTCTTCCGAACTGCCCGAGCTCATCGGCATGAGCGATCGCGTGCTCGTCCTGCGCGACGGCCGCATCGCGGGCGCGCTGCCGGCCGGGGCCTCGGAAGAGGCCATCATGCGCCTGGCCGCAGGAGAGGTGGCGTGAATGCACCTGCTCACGCGCGCCCGCCGCAGCCAGGCGCACGGTGGCCTGGCGGCGCACCTGCGCGAACCCACGAAGGTGGTGTTCCTCGCGCTGCTCGGCCTGGTGGCGGTCGGTTGGGCCCTCGTCGCGCTGGACGGCGGTCAGTTCCTCACCATGGAAAGCGTCGTCGGGATCCAGCAGCGTTCCGCGGCACTCGGCATCGTGGCGATCGGGCAGACGCTGGCGATCCTGGCCGGGTCGCTCGACCTGTCCGTGGCGTACCTGATCAGCCTGGCCTCGCTGGTCGCGGCGGAGATCATGGCGGGCCAGGACGGCAACATCGGGCCGGCGGTCGCCGCGGTGCTGATCATCAGCTCCCTGGTCGGGCTGGTCAACGGGCTGGTCATCACCAGGCTCCAGGTCCACGCCTTCATCGCCACACTCGGCGTCGCTCTGATCATCAAGGGCATCGTCGACCACCTGTACGACGGCCCGGCGGGCAGGGTGCCCGAGTCGTTCCAGCTCCTCGGGTACTCCCGCGTCGGGCCGATACCCGTCTCCGCCATGCTGTGGGCGGGCGTGGCCGTCGTGGCCTGGTTCCTGCTGAGCAGGACCCGGCTGGGATACCGGATCTACGCGGTGGGCGGCAACGAGGAGGTCGCCCGGCTGTCCGGGATCCGTACGGCCCGCGTCATCGTGATCACTCACGTGCTCTGCTCGGTCTGCGCCGGCATCGCGGGTCTGCTGCTGGCCGCCAGACTCGGGGCGGGGGCGCCCACGGTGGGCACCGATGGCGGCTATGACCTGGAGTCCATCGCCGCGGTCGTGCTCGGCGGGACCGCGCTGGCCGGAGGCAAGGGCGGGGTCGCGGGAACCGTGGGCGGGGTCCTGCTGCTGGCCGTCCTGGACACCGTCTTCAACCAGCTCGAGGTCAACTCCTTCGTCAAGGACGTGGTCCGCGGCGTGGTCATCGTCATCGCGGTGGCCGTCTACGCCCGGCGCGGAACGAGGCGGTCGGCATGAAGCGGGCCTTACCCATCCTCGCGGTCCTCGTGGTGCTGCTGACCGCGATCGCGGTCGCCAATCCCTACTTCCTGGAGCCCGCCGGGTTCCTGGCGTTCCTCAAACGGGCCGCGCCGCTGGTGATCCTCGCCGCGGGACAATATTTCGTCATCGTCTCCGGTGAGTTCGACCTGTCGGTCGGCTCGCTGGTGACGGCCGAGGTGGTGATCGCCGCGCGGCTCATCGACGGCGACGAGTCCGCCACCTGGCCGGTCCTCGCCCTGCTGATCGTCGTCGGGCTGCTCGTCGGGCTGGTCAACGGCGTGGGCACCACCAAGCTGCGGGTGCCGTCGTTCATCGTGACGCTCGGCATGCTGCTCATCCTCAGCGGGGCGGTCTTCCTCTGGACCGGTGGCGCGCCACGTGGCGCGCTGTCGGAGGGCTTCCGGGTGTTCGGCCGCGGCGCCCTCGGGCCGCTGCCGTGGTCGGTGCTGATCCTGCTGGCCGTGGGCGGCGCGGCGATCTGGCTCATGCGCGCCGATTTCGGCAGGACCCTCATGGCCACCGGTGACAACGAGCGTGCCGCCGCACTGTCCGGGGTCCGGGTCGACCGGGTCAAGATCCTCGCCTTCATGCTCTCCGGTCTGTCCGCGGCCGTCGCGGCGATCCTGCTCGGCGGCTTCGCCGGGGTCTCGGCGCAGGTGGGCCAGGGACTGGAGTTCTCCGCCATCACCGCGGTCGTCCTCGGCGGCGTGGTGCTCGGCGGCGGCCGCGGCTCCGCGCTGGCCGCCATGGCCGGGGCCGTCACGCTGGAGGCGCTGTTCACCCTGCTCAACCTGTACGGAATCTCGGGGGCGCTGGAGTTCACCGTCCAGGGCGTCATCATCATCGCCGCGGTCGCGGCGGGAGCCATCCGACTTCCCTGGAAGTCCACCCTCCGAAGAGGAGACGCACATGCCGCGCCTTGAGGCCGTAATCGCCGTGTCAGCCGCGCTCGTCCTCGCCGGCTGTACCACCGACAAGCCGACGGCCACCACCCGACCCGCGCCACCCGCCACGAGCGCTCAGGGTTCAGGAACTGGAGCGCAGTCGAAGTTCTTCGTGCAGGCGGACTTCGACGCCCAGCTGGCCATGCGTTCCCGGACGCCGCAGGGCCCCGCTGCCAAGCCCTGGGAGCAGGCCATCGACCCGAAGATGATCGACACGGCACAGTACAAGAAGGACGGGCCGTACCACCTGTGCTTCTCCAACGCAGCGGTCAACAACCCCTGGCGCCAGGTCGGGTGGAAGACGATGCAGGCCGAGGTGGGCCTGCACAAGGAGATCGAGGAGTTCACCGCGCTGGACGCCGAGGGCAAGGACGACAAGCAGATCTCCGACATCGCCGAGCTGCAGGCCAAGGGCTGCGACGCGCTGATCGTCTCGCCGAACACCACGGCGACGCTCACCCCCGCCGTGACGGCCGCCTGCGCGAAGGTGCCCGTCATCGTGTTCGACCGGGGCGTGGAGACGGACTGCCCGGTGACGTTCATCAAGCCCATCGGCGGCTACGCCTTCGGCGCCGACGCCGCCGAGTTCCTGGCCGAGAAGGTGCCGGCGGGCGGGAAGGTGCTGGCGCTGCGCATCCTGCCCGGCGTCGACGTCCTGGAGACCCGCTGGTCGGCGGCGAAGGTGGTCTTCGACAAGAGCCGCCTCGAGGTGGTGGGGGTGGAGTTCACCGACGGTGACGCCGCCAGGACCAAGAGCATCGTCAGCGACTACATCCAGCGGCACGGCAAGATCGACGGCGTCTGGATGGACGCCGGTGCCACGGCGGTGGCCGCGATCGAGGCGTTCGAGGACGCCGGCCTGCCGGTGCCGCCGATCAACGGCGAGGACCAGCAGGACTTCCTGCAGAAGTGGAAGGACGCCGACCTCACCGCCGTCGCACCCACGTACCCGACCTACCAGTGGCGCACCCCGATCATCGCCGCTTTGAAGATCCTCAAGGGCGAGGAGGTGCCCGAGATGTGGAACCTGCCGCAGCCGAAGGTGACCAGCGAGAACCTGTCGGCCTACCTCAAGCCCCACATGCCGCCGCTGCACTACGCGCTGTGCGGTTGTGAGGACCTGCCCGGCTTCCCCGAGGTCTGGGGCGGGAAGAAGAGCTGACCGGCTCCTTTCCGCGAACCGACGACGAGGAGGTACGCCATGTTCTCCATCGGAGTGAACACCTGGGTCTGGGTCTCCCCGCTGACCGACGACGACCTGGCGCGGCTCGCGCCCCGCATCGCCCGGTGGGGTTTCGACGTCATCGAGCTGCCCGTCGAGCGACCCGGCGACTGGAACCCGGACAAGGCCGCGGCGGTGCTGGCCGAGCACGGGCTGGCCGCGTCCGTGGTGCTGGTCATGCCGCCGGGGCGCGAGCTCGTGGCCGCCTCCCCGGAGACCGTCCGCGACACCCAGGACTATCTGCGGCACTGCGTCGACGTGGCGGTGACCGTCGGCTCCCCGGTGATCGGGGGGCCGGCGTACGCCTCGGTCGGCCGTACGTGGCGGCTCTCGCCGGACGAACGCCGGAGGGTCTACGCGGAGTTGCGCGAGCATCTGCGGCCCGTCCTGGACCATGCGGCCGAGCGCGGGGTGAAACTCGCGGTCGAGCCGCTCAACCGGTATGAGACCAGCCTCCTCAACACCGTCGAGCAGGCGCTCGACGCGTTGCCCGAGGACTGCCACCTGGCACTCGACGTCTACCACATGAACATCGAGGAGAAGGATCCCGCCCAGGCGGTGCGGGTCGCGGCGGATCGCATCGCGCACGTGCAGGTGTGCGGCACCGATCGCGGCACGCCGGGGGCCGACCGTTTCGACTGGCCGGGCTTCGCCCAGGCCCTGCGCGACGCCGGCTATCAAGGGCCGCTCGTCATCGAGTCGTTCACCGCGCACAACCGGACCATCGCCACCGCGGCCTCCATCTGGCGGCCCCTCGCGGAGAGCCAGGACGCGCTGGCCGTGGACGGCCTCGCCTACCTACGCGCCCTCTGACACCGATCTGAAAGTTTCATACTCATCTCGCCGAGCAGAGGGCGTCGAGACGGCTTCGGCATCATTGTCACTGCCTTTCACCTGTCAATTCTCGCGATCGCGGCTGAAGCGCTGACTCGGTAGGTAGAAAAGATGCGGTTCGATGCCCTAAATAAGCATGCTTAAGGGTACGTTTGCGAGCCGAGACGACGCATGTCCTCCCTCGTCGCCCTCCGACTCGGACCGTTGCCGGCACCCTCTCAGGAGATCCTTCATGCGAAGATCACGCCTGTTCACCGCCCTGGTCGCAGCCTTATCGGGGCTCGTGATGTCCTTGTCCCCGCACGTGGCGCACGCGGCCGAACCTCAGTTCAGGGTGCTGCTGTTCACCGAGACGGCGAGCGGCGCCTTCCGGCATGACTCCATCCCCGCGGGTGTCGCGATGTTCGAGCAGCTGGCGATCGAGCACGACTTCCAGCTCGATCACAGCGAGGACTCCGCCGTCTTCACGACCGCGACGCTGAACACCTACGACGCGGTGATCATGTTCCAGACCAGCGGCATGGTGTGGGACAACGACGCCCAGCGTCAGGCCTTCCAGGCCTACGTGCGCAGTGGCCACGGCGTCGTCGCGATCCACAACGCCACCGACATGAACATCGAGTCGCAGTTTCCCTGGTGGGACCAGGTCGTCCTGGCCGGCGCCCACATGACCGCTCATTCGGCGATCCTGCAGGGCACCGCCAAGGTGGCCGACAAGGCCCACCCCTCCACGGAGGGGCTGCCGGACCGGTGGGTGCGCCCGGAGGAGTGGTACAACTTCGACAAGAACATGCGGGGCTCGGTGCACGTCCTGGTGACCGCGGACGAGACCACCTATGACGCGGGGCCGAACGCGATGGGCGCCGACCACCCGATCTCCTGGTGCCACAACCCGGAGGGCGGCCGGGTGTGGGCCACCGCGATGGGCCACCAGACGTCCTCCTATGCTGAGTCGCTCTTCCAGCAGCACCTGCTGGGCGGGGTGAAGTGGGCGGCGGGCGCGGCGCCGGGCGACTGCGGCGGCACAGTCGCGGACCGGTACCAGAAGGTGACCCTCGACGGCGCCCCGGACCAGCCGATGGAACTCGACGTGGCCGCCGACGGCAGGGTCTTCTACATCTCGCGCTCCGGCAAGGTCAACCTGATCCCCACCGACGGCGGGGGCACGCGCGTCATCGGCACCCTGTCGGTGTACGACGGCGGCGAGGACGGCGGCATCGGGCTGGCGCTGGATCCGGACTTCACCACCAACGGCTGGATCTACGTCAACTACTCGCCGTCCAACGGCGACGAGGTCAACCGGGTATCGAGGTTCACCTTCGACGGCACCAGCCTCGACCTGTCGAGTGAGAAGAAGTTGATCGAGGTTCCGGCGTACCGCTACGTCGACGAGCCCGGCCACACCGGCGGCTACCTCGCGTTCGGTCCGGGCGGGAACCTGTACATCGGCCCGGGCGACGACACCAATCCGAACGGGTCCAGCGGCTACGCCCCGATCGACGAGCGGCAGGGCCGGGAACATTACGACGCCCAGCGGTCCTCGGCCAACACCAATGACCTGCGCGGCAAGATCCTGCGTATCCACCCCGAATCCGATGGCACCTACACGATTCCGTCCGGCAACCTGTTCGCGCCCGGCACCGCCAAGACGCGGCCGGAGATCTACGCGATGGGCTTCCGCAACCCGTTCCGCTTCTCGGTCGACCAGGTGACGGGGTGGATCTCGCTGGGTGACTATGGCCCAGACGCCGGTGCGGCGAACCCCAACCGCGGTCCCGAGGGCACCGTCGAGTGGAACCTGGTCAAGGAGCCTGGCTTCTACGGCTGGCCGTACTGCGTCGGCGACAACATCCCGTTCAACGACTACAACTTCGCCACCAACACCTCCGGCGCGAAGTTCAACTGCTCGGCGCCGGTCAACGACTCGCCCAACAACACCGGCCTGACCGATCTGCCCGCGGCCAAGCCCGCGACCGTGTGGTACGACTACCACGCCTCGGCCGAGTTCCCCGAGATCGACTGCTGCGGCGGCGCCGCCCCGATGGGCGGCCCCTTCTACCGCTACGACGACGCCAGCGACTCCGACCGCAAGTTCCCCGAGTATTTCGACGGCACGCCGTTCCTCTACGAATGGAGCCGCAACTTCGTCAAGGAACTCCCGCTGGACTCCTCGGGCAACCTTCTCAAGATCAACCCCCTGGCGGCACAGCTGGCCCCGCATGCGCCGATCGACATGAAGTTCGGTCCGGACGGCGCCCTGTACATGGCCGACTGGGGCAACGGCTTCGGCCACGCGAACACCGACGACAGCGTCTACCGGATCGACTACGTGGCCGGGAACCGCGCGCCCCTGGCCAAGGCGAGCGCCAATCCCGACTCGGGCACGGCGCCGCTGACGGTGGCGTTCTCCTCGGCCGGCTCGTCCGACCCCGACGGCGACGCGATCACCTACGCGTGGGAATTCGGCGACGGCGCGACCTCCGCCGGCGCCAACCCCTCCCACACCTACACCACCAACGGCACCTACACGGCCAAGCTGACCGTACGGGACTCCGGCGGGAAGACCGGCAGCGTCACGTTACCCATCGTCGTCGGCAACACCCGCCCCGAGGTGGCCTTCTCGGCCCCACCCGACGGCGGGTTCATCGACTTCGGCGACGAGGTGGACTACGCGGTGAACGTCACCGACGCCGAGGACGGCGCCGCCGACTGCACCAAGGTCAACGTGATCACAGCACTCGGCCATGACCAGCACGCCCACGACACCGGCCAGTACACCGGTTGCTCCGGGACGGTCACGACCACCGCCTCCGGCCATGACGAGGCCTCCAACGTCTACTACGTCCTGTCCGCCGACTACACCGACAGCGGCGGCCTGAAGGGCTCCGCCGGCATCACCCTGCAGCCGAAACACAAGCAGGCCGAGCACTTCACCGGTTCGTCCGGAATCCGCGTCATCGACGAGTCCGGAGCCGAAGGCGGCAGGCGCATCGGCGACATCTCCAACAATGACTGGATCTCCTTCAGCCCGGTCAACCTGTCGGGGATCGACACGGTGTCCTTCCGCGTCTCGGCACCGTCCAACACCGGGGCGTCCATCGAACTGCACGCCGACTCGCCGACCGGGCCCCTCCTCGCCTCCAGCCCTGTACCGGCGACCGGGGGATGGAACACCTACGTGTCGCTGCCCGCGGTGCAGGTCACCGACCCCGGTGGGACCCGCGACGTCCACGTCGTGTTCAAGGCGCCGTCAGCGAACTCGTTCGACGTGGACTCCATCACCTTCAACGGCAGGGGAGTCGGGCACGGTGACGGCTCGTCCCCCGGCGGCACGAGCGCGCTGCGGGGCGCGGGGTCGAACCGCTGCCTGGACGTCGACGGCGCCTCGCAGGCCAACGGCGCACAGGCGCAGATCTGGGACTGCAACGGGCAGCCCAACCAGCAGTGGACCTCGACCAGCGCCGGTGAGCTGCGGGTTTATGGCGGCAAGTGCCTGGACGTGAACGGGGCCGGGACGGCGGACGGCACCGCGGTGATCATCTGGGACTGCAACGGCCAGGACAACCAGAAGTGGCGCATCAACGCCGACGGCAGCATCACCGCGGTCGGGGCGAACAAGTGCCTCGACGTCAGCGGCGCCGGCACTGCCAACGGCACCACAGTGCACATCTGGTCATGTAACGGCGCGAACAACCAGAAGTGGACCCGCGTCTGATCCCCATGTGACGCCCGCCCCCTGGAGCCGGCCCGCCTTCGCCGGCCGGCTCCAGCGTCCTTGCGCGATCAAGCGGCCTGTGACATCGCTGACCAGGGGTCGCCGTCGAGCGGGGTGAGCTCGAACACCGGGTGGCGGCCGGCCTCGGCGATGAAGTCCTCCACCGGAGAGTCCCTGGTGGCCTGGAAATACGGTCGGGCGAGGGCCGAGAAGCCCACATAGCGCTTCAGGACGGGTCCGGCCTCCATGGGTGCGAGTTCCCGGATGGTGTAGGCGCGTGTGGTGAACCGGCGGCGCAAGATCACCTTTCCGGCGGCGCGAGCGTTGAGCACCCAGGAAACCGCCCCATAGGGGGCGACCAACCAGCGCCTGCCCTCGTGTGCGACGAGTGCCACCGGCTGGGTGCGCAGGCGGCCGCTCTTGCGGCCCCGGGTGGTCAGGAGATAGCCACGGGGGATCAGGCCCGCGCGGATGAGCACACCGACGATCGTGTTGCCCGCCCGGACGATCCGGCCCGCAGGGTACGGTTTTGTCGGCCCGGCGGCCCTGCCGGAGTGGCTGGCGGCCATGTCATGCACCTTTCATCGGTCGTGTCATGGGGGCGGCTTACAGAGCGGCCATCGGCATCGTCGTCTGCTCGCTTCGGCTTCACCGGAAGCGATCAGCGTGTCTGCCGGCCCACTCGGCATACGTGTTCGGCGGGCCGCCGGTGGCCTGGTGTACCCCCGGGAGGATCGGGGCGGTCGTGCCGGAGGCGGCGGCCAGAACGCCGATCATGGCATCCGCGACCGCGGGTGGATGGTGGGCGACGAGGGCTGTACGGAGTTCCTGCGGAGACAGCTCGGTGAAGCGGAGGGGCCGCCCGAGAACCTCGCCGAGGATCTCAACCCGTTCGACGGTGGTCAGGGGTTCCGGCCCGGACAGTTCATACGTGTGGCCCGCGCGGTCGTCGTCCAGCAACGCGGCGGCGACAACCGCGGCGATGTCGTGTTCGTCGACCGGTGCCAGCGAGGCGTCAGGGAAGGCGTTGTACACCGTGTCCCCGGCACGGATCGAGGGCGCCCATGACAGGTCGTTGGCCATGAACGCGGTCGGCCGGACGAACGTGCAGAGCATGCCGGAGGCGCGTACGGCGTCCTCATTGGCTCGATGCTGCTGCTCGATCAGGCTGGGCCCGCCGGGGAGCGTCGCCGAGGACAGCAGGACGATCCGGCGTACGCCGGCCTTGCGCGCGAGCGCCAGCAGGTCGGCGATGGGCCATCCGGGCACGGGGAACAGGTAGGCCACATCCACACCCTCGAACGCCGGCTCGACGGACGCCGCCACCCGGAGATCGCCGAGCATGGCCACGGCGCCGCCGGGCAGCTGAACCTCGTCGGGACGTCTGGTGAGCGCCCGCACGGTGGCGCCTGCCGCGGTCAGTTCGTGAACGACCCGGCCGCCTATCCGGCCGGTGGCCCCGGTTACAAGTATCACGTTCTTGTTCCTTCCTCAGATGTTCAGCAGAGCGATGCTGTAGGCGACGATCCAGGAGGCCCAGCCGAGCCAGCCGAGCAGGCCGGTCACCGCGATACGGTTGGTGCCGTCGGCGTTGTACGGGGCGGCCGTGGAGGAGACGAACAGCAGGGCCACGCTGATCCAGCCCAGCCACGCGTGCCAGGCGGGGATGAACGCGAGGCCCACTCCGGCGGCGGTGAAGCCGAGCACCGCGATGGCCAGGAAGACCTGGTTGAACCCGAACAGGACGTTGCCGAACGCCCACAGTCCGGCCACCGAGCCGCGGTGATGCCGGGCGGCCGCGGCCGCCCCGAACCGCAGCGATTCGACCACCATGAAGGTGGCGTTCTGCATGAGGACGCCCGCGAAGCCGACCAGGGCCCAGGCGTTGCCGGCGGTCTGGTCGCCTCGCCAGAGCGCCGCGAGCAGCCCGGCAGCGAACACGGTGGTGAACAGCCAGGAGGCCGGGACGAAGACCGAGGGCGCGTTGATCCGCTTGCCGACGCCGGCCAGCGCGTCGGTGACCGCGTCCAAGGATTGGCCGGAGGTGGGCTGCGGGAGTCCGGCGCGGACGTAGATGACGTTGATGATGATCGCGAGCAGGACGAATCCGATGCCTGCGACACCCGCCAGACTGGTGGTGGTCACGGTGACCACCAGTTGAGTTGACGAAGCATATATTGAATATAAGTCACGGAAAGACGGGGTGCAATCATGGAGAACGAGACAGGGCGGCGCCGCTACAACTCGCTGCGCCGCGTGGCGCAGGCGAAGCAGACGCGGGCGGAGATCGCCGATGCCGCGCGCCGGCTGTTCCTGTCCCAGGGATGGGCGGCGACCACCGTGCGCGACGTCGCCCGGGAGGCGGGGGTCGCCGTTCCGACCGTGTACGCGGCGTACGAGAACAAGGCAGGGCTGGTCTGGGCGCTGGCCGACGCCGCGGACCTGGCCGCGGACGTGCCCCAGATGATCGACGAGCTGGAGGCCACCACCGACCCCCGGCGGCACCTGGCCGCGATGGCCGCCTACGACCGGCGTCTTTTCGAGCGCGCGGGCGATCTCATTGTTCTGATACGTGACGCGGGCCGTACCGAGCCCGATTTCGCGGACTTCTATTTGCGAGGTCGGCGACAGGTCGGCGAGTACCGCACCCAGGTGTTCTCCTCCTGGCCGGACGGCACGCTCCGCCCCGGACTGGACGTCCCCACCGCCATCGACATCTACGCCGCCCTGTGCAACATCGACGTCTACACCACCCTCCGCATCGAACGCTCGTGGTCGCCCGACCGGATCGAGTGCTGGTGGGGTGAGGCGTTGGCCCGCGAACTGCTGAGCCGTTCGACCGGCGGCCCATCAGAGTCTCCCGAGGGGACCGTCGCCTTGAGGCGACGGGTGGATCGGGAGCGGGAGGGCCGTCAAGGCCCGAGCGTGCCCTGACCTGTCGGGTCCGCGCATCACGGATGTTCTTCCTGGTTTGTCGGCGCCAGCCGGTATCGTGGCGGTGTCGTTACCGAGCGTGATGGGAGGTGGGGTGTGCGCAGGTCGTTCCGGTTCCTGCTGCGCCCCACGGCCCGGCAGGCGGCGCTGGCGGCGTGTGTGGAGGACCACCGGCAGCTCTACAACGCTGCCTTGGAGCACCGCCGCGTCGCCTATGCCAGGCCGGGGGTGAGCGTCCGGTACGGCGAGCAGTCGGCCGAGCTGAAACACATCCGTGCCGATGACGCGGACGGGCAGGGGCGTTGGTCGTTCTCCTCCCAGCAGGCCACCCTGCGACGGCTCGACAAGGCGTTCACCGCGTTCTTCGACCGCGTCAAGGCCGGACGCACGCCGGGCAGCATCTGAGCAACCCCCGTCACCTGGCCGCGTCCGCCGGCCGTCTGGCGGACGCGCAGCGGGCTCTGGCCCGCAAGAAGCGGGGTTCCAAGCGGCGGCGTAAGGCGGTGGCCCGCGTGGCCACGCTGCATGCCAAGGTGCGCAGGCAACGTCTGGACGGCGCGCACAAGGCCGCGCTCGCCCTGGCCCGCGCCTATGACGTGATCGTGCACGAGGACCTGCGGATTGTACGGCGTGCGGGCATGCAGCGCACGCCGACGTGAATGCGGCGGTCAACATCTTGAGGGCAGGGCTTGCCCTTCGCCAGGCTGCGCAAGCGGCTTAGCGAGAAACCGCTCCCTTCAGGAAGCGGAGGAGTCACGAGGTCAGATGCTCAGCAGGGCGATGCTGTAGGCAACGATCCAGGCCCCCCACCCGAACGCGGCGATCAAGCCGGCCAGCGCGAAGCGGCTGGCGCCGCCGATGGTGTACGGAGTCAGCGAGGAGAAGACGATCATCAGTCCGGCGGTCAGATATCCCAGCCAGGTGTGCCAGGCGGGGATGATCCCGAGGCTCGTTCCGGCGACGGTGAAGCCCAGTATCGCAGTGGCCAGGAAGATCTGGTTGAAGCAGATCAGCGCATCGGTCAGCCTCCACAGGCCCATCACCGAGCCGCGGTCATGGACGGCGGCCGAGGTCATCCCGAACCTGAGCGCCTCCGCCGCGGTGAAGACGACGTTCTGCATCAGGACGCCCGCGAAGCCGACCAGGGCCCATGCATCCGTCTCCATGTCGCCGCGCCACAACGTCGACAGCAGTCCGGTGGCGAAGGTCGTGGTGAACACCCAGGCGAAGGGCACGACCACGGAGAGCCTCTTGAGGCGGCCGCCGATCGTGGCGAGGGAGTCGATGATCGCCTCCATTGACCGACCCGCGGCGGGCGCCGGGAGGCCGACACGGATGTAGGCGAAGTTGAGGACGATCAGCAGCAGAACAAACCCGACACCGCTCGTGGCCGCCAAGGTAGTGATGGCCATCGCCACCTCCTATTGATTTTACGTCTCCTCTATTGAATATCACATAGGTAAGGTCGGCGGGCACCGCGGGATCGGCTCGCCGGCGCCAGATCGCTGACCGCGCCGGTCGGAATGTTGCATGCGTGCCGGGGAGGCGGTCAGAGCTCGGCGAGGATTCCGGCGACCAAGGCCGCGCGCTCGGGCAGAGCGGACAGCACGATCCGCTCGTGCAGCGCGTGCGCGCCCGCCCCGATGGGGCCGAATCCGTCGAGTGTGGGCAGGCCCAGCGAGCCGGCCGTGTTCGTGTCGGCGGCCCCCGCGGCGGGTTCGGCGGTGATGTCCTGGCCCAGCCGCTGCCCTGCCGTGCGTACGGCGACGCTGAAGGGGTCGTCGGCGCCGTCGAACGCCCAGGTGGGCCTGCTGGACAGGATCTCCGTCCGGACCCGGGCCCCGTCGCGCACCGGCGCGAGGGCGGTCAGCTCGGCGAGCACCACGCTTTCCACGGCGGCGTCGGCGAAGCGCAGTCCGATGTCGGCCGAGGCGCGTTCGGGCACCACGTTGGTCTTGCCGTCGCCCGACAGCGCGCCGACGTTGCACAGGACTCCTTGGGAATGCCTGCCGACGACCTCGCGCACCCTGACGAGCTGGTCGACCAGTTCGTCGATCGCCGAGATCCCCTTCTCGGGGTCGAGCGCGGCGTGCGCCGCGCGCCCGTGCACGCTCAGCCGCAGCCGGGTACTGCCGCGTCGCCCGCGCTTGAGCGCGCCGCCGGGGTGCGGGGACTCGAAGCCGAGTGCGGCGAACGCGCCCTCCGCGCGTTCCCTGATCAGGGTGTTGGACGTGGGGGAGCCGATCTCCTCGTCGGCCACCACGACCACCCGTACCGGCCGGTGCCGGACGCCGGTGCGCGCGGCCACTTCCAGGGCCGTCTCCATGACCACCAAACCGCTTTTCATGTCGAAGACGCCGGGCCCGTGCGCGAGGGTGCCGTGCTCGGCCGACTCCGTCACCTGCCATGGCATCGGCCCTGCCAGATGGCCTTTCGGCCACACCGTGTCGTGGTGGCCGATGAACAGCAGCGGAGCCTCGTCCGCTCGTCCGGGGGAGCCGGGGAAGTCTGCCGTGACGTGGTCGCCGGTAGGCTCGGCGACCCGGCGGGCGACGCCGCCGAGCTCGCTGTAGCGGGCCACCAGCAGGTCGGCGAGCGCGTTGAGCGCCTCGGCGTCGCCGGTGGGGGTCTCGTGCTCCACGTAGCGGCGCACCCGTTCTGCCATCTCCGCCGCGCGCGCCCGGGCTGCCTCACGAAGCCCGGTGGCCGGGGGTCTCGCCGTACCGTCGTCGTGGGGGGATCCGACGCTGATCATCTGCTGTCCTCGGGGTTGGAGGGCAGGCGGCCCAGCGCGGGCCGCCCTTGCGTTGCAGAGCATGATACGTGACGTATATCCGTCACCATGGCCCGGCTACGGCGCGGTTTCAGCGTCTATTTTGCGATTATTCGCAGTTCAGCATGCATTGACAGCGTTGACGGAGTCTTGATACCTACTCTAGGTGCGACTTTAAGGTACGAATCCCCGCCATCACCCCGTTCGTTGCAGGAGCACCCCGTCCTCATGACGTCAACCACAACGCCCGTGGTCAGGACCCTCACCACCCCGGACGAGCTCGGTCAGGCGACCACGCTCTACCGGGACGTGTTCGGCTACACCGACCTGCGCCAGGGCGCCAGCCCGCGACTGCTCACCGCCCTGCGCGACAACGGCGGCTCCGTCGTCGGCGCGCGTGACGGCGACCGCGTCATCGCCTTCGCCTTCGGCTTCCAGGCCACGGACGGGACCAGCTCCTACCACTACTCCCAGGCGGCCGTGGTCCACCCCAGCCACCAGGGTTGCGGCCTGGGCCGGGCGCTCAAGTCGGCCCAGCGCGAGGTCGCGCTGGGCTGGGGCGTCACCCGGATGCGCTGGACCTACGACCCCCTGATCGCGCGTAACGCGCACTTCAACCTGGACGTGCTGGGCGCGGTCGCACGCTGGTTCCACGGCGGCTTCTACGACGACGACTCCGACCGCCTCCTCGTCGACTGGGATCTCGGCATCGCTCCGGGATCCCGCGCACCCGCCCAGGATCCCCCCACTGACCTGGGCGACTGGGCCCGACCGGTCTCTGACGGCGACCGGATCTGGTTGCCGATCCCGTCCGACTTCACCGCCCTCGCCAAGCGAGACCCGCTCCACGCGGCACGGGTGCGCACCGATCTGGCAGCCGTCCTCGGACCGCTGATGGATGACGGGTGGGCGGCCGTGTCCTGCTTGCCGTACACCCCCCAGACCGCCCTTTACCGCTTGGAGCGTGCCCTGTGACGACAGGCGACCTCGAACTCGCCCACGCCGAGAACCGGAGGCTGAGCAGCCCCGGCGAGCGCTTCGGCGCCCGGTTGCAACGCCGCTCGTCGGCCGAGGCGTTACAGCAGAAGGTCATCGAGCAGGAGACCCGCAATCTCGGCGAAGCTCTGGAGCGGATCATCGCCGACGGATCCGCGACCCGGGCCGCCGCCGCCGTGGTGGCCGCGCGGCGGCGCTTCGTCACCGGGTACGGCAAGTCGTTCGCCTACGCCTCGCTGCTGGCCACCGACCTGTCCGCCGGACTCTCCCATGTGACCCTCGTCGACGGCGCCGTGGTGCGGGTCCTCGACGTGCTCAGCGAGGTGAGCCAGAACGACGTGCTGGTCGCGGTGTCGCTGCGCCGATACCGCCGCGAGACGGTCGTCGTCGCCCGGCATTTCGCCGAGGCCGGCGGCGCGGTGGTGGCCATCACCGACGACGCGCGGGCGCCACTGGCCTCCATCGCGGCCGAAACCATCGTCGTACGGACCGACAGCGCCTCCTACGCCGACTCTCCCACGGCGGTCGCCGCGGTCGTGCACCTGCTGACCACCCTGGCCACCGCCAGTTCGAAGGGCGCCCGGCGCAGGCTCGCGGAACGCGACCGGCTCAGCCACGCCCTCGGCAACTATCTGGAGGACTGAACCATGCGCATCGTCGAAGCGTCGCTGCACCTCGTGCGGCTGCCGCTGGTGCACGCGTTCCAGACCAGCTCCCATCGCAAGACCCATCTGGACCACATCCTGGTGCGGCTGGTGGAGGAGTCGGGAGCCGAGGGGTGGGGCGAGATCGCCTCTCCGTCCGACCCCTTCTACTGCCCGGAGACCACCGAGACCTGCTGGCACATCGCCGAACGCTACCTGCTGCCCTCGGTCGTCGACGCCGTCTGGGAGCACCCGGCGGAGTTGCCCCGGCTGTGGCGCAAGGTACGCGGCAACCGCTTCGCGATCGCGGGCGTCGACGCCGCCGGCTGGGCTCTGTGGTCGGGGATCCGCGGCGTCTCGCTGGCCAAGGCACTGGGCGGGACCCGCGGCGAGGTCGTGGCGGGGGTGTCGCTGGGCATCGAGCCCACCTACGACGCACTCCTCGACCAGGTACGCCGCCAGGTCGACGCCGGTTACCCGAGGGTCAAGCTGAAGATCGCCCCCGGCTGGGACGCCGAGCCGGTGCGGCTGGTCCGCGAGGCCTTCCCGGATCTGGCGGTCCACGTCGACGCCAATGGTGCCTACGGCGAGACGGCGGAGGAACTCGCCGTGCTCCGCGGCCTGGACGACTTCGGGCTGCTGATGATCGAGCAGCCGTTCGCGCCGCGCAACCTGGTCGCCCACGCAGCCTTGCAGCGCAGCGTGCGGACGCCGGTGTGCCTCGACGAGTCCGTCGACACCATCGACGACCTGCGCACGGCGCTCGCGCTGGGAGCCGGCCGGGTGCTCAACATCAAGGTGTCGCGGATGGGCGGGCTCACGGCCGCCGTGGCGGCCCACGATCTCGCCAGGGAGCACGGCGTGGACGTGTGGTGCGGCGGCATGCACGAGTTCGGCATCGGCCGCGCAGCCAACGTGGCCCTCTCCAGCCTCCCGGGATTCACCCTGCCCTCCGACGTGTCGGCCTCGGCCAAGTACTACGCCCGCGACGTCGTCGAGCCGGAGGTCGTCGCCGACCAGGGCGTCGTCCGGGTGCCGGACGGGCCGGGACTGGGTCACACCGTCGACGTCGCCTTCATCGGCGAGAACCGGCTGAAGGAAACCACGATCACCGCCCCGGCCAGGTCCTCCCGTCGCGCCTCGCCACCCGCGGCGGGATCAGCTGCCTGAACCCCGCGCAGAGAGAAAGCACATGAGCACCTCCTCCGGCACCTCCCCCAAGAACGACGCCAACGCCTATGCCGTCGAAACCTCCCCCAGGCGTCGCAGGCTGACCAACATCATCGCCGTGATCGGCCTGGTCGCCTCGGTCTGCGCCGGTTTCCTCGGCAACGGCCCGACCCTCTGGGGCCTGCTGCCGATCGCGCTGTACGCACTGCTGTCCCTGCTCGGCATGGACATCGTGATCGCCACGGTCATCGCCCTGCTGTCGGGGGTGCTGGTCGCCCAGATGCCGCCGCTCGACATCGGCGCGCTGCTCGGAGACTCCCTGGCCGACCAGGTGACGATGATCGGACTGATCATCATGCTGGGGTCCGGCGTCGGCGAGATCCTGAAGGTCACCGGCGTGGCCGGGACCATCGTGCGCGGGGTCATGCGCGTGGTGGGCGAGAAGAGCCGCTCCGCCGTGATCCTGGGCGTCATGGTGGCCTCGTTGCTGCTGGTGGCCAGCCTGGGCACGCTGGCCGGCGCGCTCGCCATCGCGGCTCCCATCCTGCTGCCGATCACCGCGAGAATGGGCTTCACCCGGTCGGCGACCGCGTCGATGATGTTCATCGGCGGCTGCGCCGGGCTGACCATCGCGCCCTTCGCGGGGTCCAACGTGGCCATCATGGACGCGGCCGGAATCGGCTACCTCGGTTACCTGAGCTATGGAGCCGCACCGCTTGCGGCGCTCTCGCTGATCATGGGGCTCATCGTGGTCCCGTGGATGCAGCGCAGGACCGAGCGCGCCGACGACTTCCACAGCGAGGCCGAGGTCGGCGCGGCGACCCACGCGGACGTGCCGAACGCGGGCACGGGCCGGGCCACGGCCGCCTTCCTGATCGTGCTGCTCGCGAGCGTCGTCTACGCGACGGTCACCACGGCGGGGACGGCGTTCCCGCTGCTCGCCCTGCCGGTGCTGGGCGTCGTCACGGGCCTGGCGAGCGGCCTCGGCCCCAAGGAGATCATCGAGCATCTCTACCGGGGCGCGTCCCGGCTGATCAGCATCTTCCTGCTCTTCTGGCTGCTGGCGGGGCTGTTCATCACGATCGACAAGCTCGCTCCCTTCAAGGTGATCCTGGACATGTACGGCGAGAGCCTGGCGGGCAGTTCTCCCTTCGTGTTCACGATCCTCATCGCGCTGCTCGGCTGGGTCGGCGTGCCGGGGGCGACGGCGGCCCAGGTGGTGCTGCTCGACAAGGTCTTCGGCGATCTGGCCGCCCACATCGGCGTCGGCGTCGGCGCGTGGACGATCGTGCTGCTGTTCGCCTCCAAGGCCGACACCTACGGGCCCTTCCCCAACGGCAACATGGTCGGCGCGATGGGACTGGCCCGCTCCTCGAACCTGCCGAACATGATGATCACAGGGTGGGCGGTGCTGGTTCCGTCCTGCCTGATGTACACGGCCATCCTGCTCTTCCTGTCCCCATGAGACCGGGGCACGGCCTGCCGGACGTCGCGACACCTGGAGGATGAGCACAGTGACGGAGCACGACACCGTTGTCCGTGGCGGCACGCTGATCGACGGCACCGGCGCCCCCGGCTACCGGGCGGATCTCGGCCTCGACGGCGGGCGGATCACCCGGATCGCCCGCCCCGCCGGCGGCGACCCGCCAAGGGGCCGCACCACCGTCGACGCGTCAGGTCTGGCGGTCACGCCGGGCTTCATCGACCTGCACTCGCACGCCGACTTCAGCGTCGAAGGCTGGCCCCAGGCCACCACCCAGCTCCACCAGGGAGTGACCACCCTGGTGACGGGGAACTGCGGGTGGTCGCCGTTTCCGCAGGATCCGGCGGGCCTGCTGCGCGAGTGGAGCGACTTCCTCGCTCCCGAGACCGGGTGGGACTTCACCGACACCGGGGGATTCGCGGCCACGGTGTCCGGCGCGCGGCCCGCCGTCAACCTGGCGTTGCAGGTCGGGCACGCGGCACTGCGGGTCGCCGCGATGGACGGAGCCGAACGGCCCCCCGAGCCCGCCGAGCTCGACGCGATGCGCACGCTGCTCCGCGCGGCGGCGGCCCAGGGCGCCTACGGCTTCTCCACCGGCCTGATCTACGCCCCGGGTTCCTTCGCCACCGAGGAGGAGGTACGCGCGCTGGTGGCCGAAGCGGCGGCGGCGGGCCTGCTGTACTCGACGCACATGCGCAACGAGTCGGGGGCGCTGTTGCCCGCCGTACGCGAGGCGCTGGGCGCGGCGGAGGCCGCCGGCGGCCGGCTGGAGATCTCTCACCTCAAGGCGATGGGACCGGAGAACCACGGCTCCGTCGTCACCGCGCTCGCCGAACTGGACCGGGCACGGGAGCGCGGCGTGGACGCCGCGGCCGACGTGTACCCGTACACCGCCTCCAGCACCACCCTGACCTCGCGGCTGCCTCTGTGGAGCATGGACGGCGGGCCTCCCGCGCTGCTGCACAGGCTGGCCGGCCCCGCCGATCGCGAACGGGTGGCCGAGGGCCTGAGATCCCGCTTCGGCCGCGACGTCGACCCCGAGGGCGTCGTCCTCGCCGAGCTGGGGGACGGGCCCTACAGCGGTGCCGTCGGCGACAGCATCGCCGAGATCGGGCGGCGTGAGGGCACCGATCCGGCGGAGGCCGCGCTTCGGGTTCTCGCGGCACACCGCGCCTCGGTGAAGATCGTCAACCACGCGATGAGCGAGGAGGACGTCGTCACGGTGCTGCGTCACCCGATGGTGTCGGTCGCCAGCGACGGCTGGGTGTTGCGGCCGCAGGGCGCGGGGCTGCCGCACCCGCGCAGCTTCGGCACCTACCCGCGGGTGCTGGGACGGTACGTTCGCGAACTCGGCGTGCTCGACCTGCCCGAGGCCGTACGCAAGATGACCGGGCTACCGGCCCGGCGGCTGGGAATGGCCGACCGCGGCCGCCTCGCCGAGGGAGCGGTGGCCGACATCGCCGTCTTCGACCCCGAGACCGTCGCCGACCGCTCGACCTATACGGATCCCTGGCAGTTGTCCACCGGCTTCGCCGCCGTCCTGGTGGCAGGCGTCGCCGTACTCGCCGACGGCTCGCCCACTGGCGCGCGGCCGGGCACGGTGCTGCGCCGGCCTCGCCCCCGATGACCACCTCGGAGCCGCACCGGCCACCGCACCGGCCACCGCACCGGCCGAGCCTCCGCTCCGGCAGCGGGCGGAACAGCCGACGTCACTGAAGCTCGGGCAGCCTGTAGCGCCAGTACATCCCTTGCTGGGTCGACACCGTGTAGGGCGTCTGCACCGCATTCGGATAACCGTACGTTGTGGCGATCTCCTTGCCCCGCGTCCTGTTCCGGGAGGCTTCGGGGGTGTCGTAGACGCTCTCGACGCTGATGGAGACCTTGCTCTCAACTTCAACAGCCTTGTCGAGGAGGTCACGGTGGAAAATCTGGAGGCGGGCCTTGCAGCCTGTGCATGGCCCGATGTTGCTGATGAGGATGACCTGGATGCTCTGTTTGGCTACGGCGAGTCCTTGCTCGGCGACCCATTCGTAGGCGTCGAGCAGAGTGGCGACCTCGCTGTCCTTCTGCGAGAGCTTGGCCTCGTCCACGCTGATCTCCGGGGGACGGGCGGCGCCGTCTGCCGCGGCGAGGGTGTAGTAGCCCTGACCGGATTGGGGTGGCGCGACCGGGGTCAAGTAGCAGCTGTCGGTGTCGCCCTCGGAAGGGATGTCATCGTCGACGATCACCATGATGCGGGAGTACAGGCCGGGTTCCCCTACCTGATGGTCCTTCGCGGCGCGTTCGTGGATCATGCCCAGTTCCCGCACGATCGCCGGGGTTCGCGCGTCAGGGTTCTGGGCGTGGGTGTGGGACATCGTCGTCCTCTTTCGCCGGGGATTCCACCTTCTCACCGGGGGAGAGGGAATCAAGGGGTGCCGGTGTCCGGCTCCGGCCAGTGCGTGATCGTGGATCTTCAGCGCGGTCGCAACCGCTGGGCCCACGCCGGTTCGCTTGAAGCACGGCAAGGTGTGCCGGCGATCCCTCACATGGTCGTGGATCGCGCGCAACCACGGCTCACGAGCCGCCGGTAACCGTGCCAGCGTGCGGAGAAGCACGTCCAGGTCAGGCAGAGAGGCGCCGCACCCGGTGCATGCGAAAACGACCAAGCGTCACTCCCACGCCTTGACCATGCGATCGTGGGTCATGCCAGACCTGTCCGCTTTGCACAAGAGGGCCTCAAGAAGCACCGGTCACCGTGGGCCGGGCGTAGAGGTTCCCGTTGGAGCTGCCGATGTAGACGAAGCCGTCAGCCACGACAGGGACGGTCGCGGCGGTGCCCCCCGTCCGGAACCTCGATCGCACCGTGCCGGTGGCGGGGTCGAGGGCATAGAGCGTTCCCTCGCGGTCGGAGACGTGGACGGTTCCGGCCGCCGCCACCGGGCCGGCGTCGCGGCCACCGGGCAGCGGGAGACGCCAGCGCATCGTGCCCGAGGCGGTGTCGAGCGCGTACAACGTGCGGTCGGGACCGGCGGTGAACACGAGCCCGTCCGACACGGCGGCACTCCACCTGAACAGGGGCTGGTCGCCCTTGGCCGGGAAGTCCCACAGGCGGGCGCCGGTGGCGGCGTCCAGCGCGTGCGTGGTGCCCTCGTCGTCGCCCACGTAGACGGTCCTGCCGGCCACCATGGGGCGGGAGGAAACGGCGCCGTTGATCCGGGTCCTCCACCGGACCTCGCCCGAGACGGCGTCCAGGGCGTTCACGTCGCCGTTGCCGCCCGTGGCGTAGACGGTCGCGCCGGCCCGGAGCAGGAGGACGCGGTCGTGTTCCGCGCCGAGCCGGTGGCGCCGCCGCTGGGCTCCGGTGGCGGGGTCCAGGGCGTATACCATGCCGTGGTCGCTGCCGGTGAGGACGACGTCGCCGACCAGCACGGGCTCGGGAGCGAGCATGTCGCCCGCCGGCTCGAAGCTCCACAGCCGCCGGCCGGAGGCGGCGTCGAGCGCGACGAGTTCGGCCTTCAGGGACCAGGTGGGGTGCCTGCTCCACAGGTAGAGGCGGCCCGCCGCGACCACCGGGTCGCCGACTACGATGATCTTCCGGCTCCACCTCGGGCGGCCGGTGGCGGCGTCCAGCGCCACCATCCTGCCGGTGCTGCCGGCCGCGTACACGGTGCCGTGCGCCACCACGTGGTCGTCCACCACGGGACTGCCCATCCGATAGCGCCACCGCACCGCGCCCGTGGCGGCGTCCAGCGCGGACACCGTGCCGTCGCGGCTGGTGGCGTAGACGACGCCGCCGGTCACCACCGGCGCGGTACGCACGGCCGCGTCGGTCGGGAAACTCCACCCGCGTTCGCGCACGGCGGCGGGAGCCCGCGCACCCGGCTCGTACCGGGCGAGCAGCCGGTCGCGCAGCAGCGGCGAGATGAGCCGCACCGCCTGCCGCGACGACGAGGTCAGCCGGACGATGACGGGGCCCACGTTGATGATCGTCGCGCCGTAGGAGCCGTTCGTCTCGTGCACGGTGGAGGACAGGAAGCCCGGCGCCTCGGTGGTGGGGTCGATGTCGCCGAACTCCTTGATGGCGGCGGTCTCGGCGGCGTACAGCCTGCGCGCGCTCGCATGCGACGACGACACCCATTCCACGGACAGCGTGACGACTGCGCCGTCGTCACGCGGCGGTATCCAGTCGCATCTCGCCGCGCCGTCCGTCGCGGGTGCCGCGCGGTAGCCGTCCGCGAAGACCGCCAGGTCGCGGCCGGTCAGCAGGCCGCAGGCGTCCGGCCAGGCGGTCTTCGGGCGGGCGGTCCCATAGACCAGCCCGTACGCGCTCAGCCGCTCGTCCCCGGGGACATGGCTGAGCACGAAGGCCAGGTCCTGGCTCGCCCCGGCGAGGGAAACGAGGTGAGCGGGCAGGTCGACGGGCAGCCCGGCGAGCCGTCCGGTGCCGGGGTCCACGGAGATCAGGTAGGCGGGCAGCGGCCAGGTGGAGTCCTGCAGGGTACGGCCCTGGTCGTTCGCCACGGTGAAGGAGCCGGCGTACAGGGGCGGGTTCCAGCGGTCCGGCTCCGTGACCTTGGCGGCTTGCGAGCCGGTGGACAGCAGACGGCCGTCGGGCCCGAAGAAGAAGTCGTCCTCACCTGCCCTGGCGCGCGCGTACCCTTCGGCGTTGGCCGTGAGCCCGATCGGCGGGCCCCCGCCCTTGGGGGAGGCCGTCGACGGCAACAGGCGCGTCCACCCCTGCCGCAGGGTGCGCGGATCCATCGAGGCCAGCCGCAGTTCGTCGCCCTGGCAGTAGCTGAGCAGGTGCACCGATCGGGCCGTCGCGGCGCCGGTCAGCCGGCAGCTGCGCGGGTAGGTCACTCTGGCCGTGGTCGTTCCGGTCCGCGCATCGAGGGCCTGGATGTCGAGGGGTTCGTCCGGCCGCTCGAACACCACGATGCCGCGCTCGGTCGCCATGATCCGCGGGCCGTGGTAGAAGCCGGTGTCGCCGAGCCGGGGCTGACGGCGGTCGGTGATGATCGTGCGCCGCCACAGCGGCGCGCCCGTGGCCAGGTCGTGGCCGTACAGGGTCTGGCGGGCGCCGTCCGGTTCTCCTCTGGCGACGGTGAGCGTGCCGCCCGCGATCCAGACGCCGGTGACGGGCGCGGGCCGGGCCGGGTCGGCGGGGATGGTGCGCTGGAGCGCGCCCGTGCGCGGGTCGTGCACGCGCACGGTGCCCTGGCGCGTCGCCACGGCGACCGCCCGGTCGGACACGGCGTGGCCCGGCGCCCCCAGGAACTCGGCGCCGTTCTCGGCGTCCGCGGGCACCGACCACAACGCACGCCATTCGACGGGTACGCGGGCGAGCGTGGTGTCCACGGCCGCGGCCGGGCAGGCCGCCAGGATGACCACGAGCAGGAGCGCGGCGGACCGGTACCGGCGCGGGGTCAGCACTTCCCGGCCTTGGCGAGCTTCCGTTCGATCGCGCACGCGCCGCTCCTGGAGATCGGCTGCCAGCCGCCGAGCGGGGAGGTCGTGTAGTAGGCGTGGTAGTCGCTGGAGGTGCCGGTCACCCGGAACGGGGTCCTGTCCGGCCCCTGCACCGTCACCTGCTCGGTCCGGTCCCCCGCGAGCACGGTGATGAGCAGGTCGAAGGCGTAGTAGGCGGCCTTGCCCGTGACCGTCAGGGAAAGCGTGACCCGTTCGTCCCGTTTGAGGTCGATCTGCTTCTTTCTGAAGTACGAGATGTCCGGATCTTCGGGAGAGGTGAAGCGGGGTGCGGGTGCGTCGAGGTCGGCGGAGAGCTCGACGGTGGCGGCCTCTCCGGCGGGGCTGTAGACGAACAGCGCGCCGTCCGAGACGGGCTTGCGGTCGAGGACACGTGGCCGGATGTCGACGATGCGCAGGCTGCTGCGGTTGCCGACGAGGACGACGGTGAGGTCGGCGGTCTCCAGCGGGGCCCGGTCGTGGCGCGCCATGACCGCGTCACGTCGCGAGCCGGACGCGCTGCCCAGCAGGACCGCCCGGTCCGCCGGGTCGGTCACCGCTTCCCGCAGAGCGGTGTCCTGCGCGGCGTGGTCGACGGCCACGTGGCCGACCTTGATCGGGGGCTCGCCGCTGATGCCGTCGACGGCGTCGGAGCCGCTCGCGTTGTACCAGGCGGAGAACACGACCCCGACGGCCGCGACGATCACGGCACTGACGATTCCCGCCAGCCACGTCCGCATGGCCTTCCACCCTCCGGCCTCCTTGGCCGGGGTGGCGGATGCGGCACGCCTCTTCTGGCGCACTTTGGCCATGGGGCGCCCCTTCGTCGGCGGTGTGCGGCAGCTGATTTATAGCTGATGGGGTGGCCGCCTGGCCGCGCCGTTGACGAATTCGGTCTGGGGTTTGCCCCATGGCCCACGGCGCGGCCCGCCCATCCCGCACAGGCCGCCGCCGGTCAGGTCTCCCGGGTAAGGAACTGGTGGAGGCTCCGGCAGGCCCGTGCGGCCGGGACGCGTCGTCGTCCAGGGCGCTCGGCTCAGGATTCGGGAGTGATGCGCAGGGCGTGCGGGGACAGGCTCGCCTGCAGCCGGAGGCCGCCGATGATCGTGGCCCGCTCGCTGGCGGCGTTCTTCTCGGCCCAGCTCCGCGCGCGCTTGCGCAACTTCGGCTGCGGAACGAGGGCCGCGTCGGCCATCGTGGCGAAGACCGTGGTGCAGGCGTCTTCGTAAGTGCCGAGATGGCAGGTGGCCTTCACCACCCTGATCTTGTCGGCGGCGTCGTACTCGATGTCCACGTACCTGCGCCCGTCGTCGCCCGGCGGCTGGCACCGCATGTGCTGCTTGGCCATGCTCCATGTGTCCGGGTTGCCGGGTTTGTTGGCGCACGTCCAGGAGTTGGCCTTCTTCATCCAGTCGTCGACGATCAAGGACAGGGTCACGCCGGGCAGGTACTGGTCGCCGACATCGGGGAAGTCGTCGGTGAAAGCCGGTGCGGTGGTGCTGCCCCGCGCTTCGGTGGTGAGCATGCCCACGGCGCCTCCCAGCACACCGCCCAGGACGAGCGCCGCGATCACGACGCCGGCCAGCGGCAGGAAGAGAGCCTTCCGCCGCGGCGGCGAAGGCGCGGGCGACGGGGCGTGCTGGAAAGGAAAGGGCGGCGGGGGCTGGACCGGGCGCCAGCCCGTGCCGTCCCACCAGAACCTGCCGTCGGGGGAACGCCGGCCCATGGTCATGTGGGGATCCTGATGTCGAGTCGGACGTGGGCCTTCTCCGACGTCCGCAACACGTACGTGTAGTCGAGGATCGTGGCCTGGGTGTCCTTGCCGGCTTCCGTCTGCGAGGTCAGCCAGTTACGGATCTCGGCCGTGGCCGCCGGGTCGTCCCGGTAGGGGAGGACGGCGAACCAGGTCAGGTAGGCAAGACCGGCCTTGGTGAGCGGATCGTCATCGGCGTGGAAGACCCGGGGGGAGAGGCGGTGGACACCCCCGTCCGAGGATTCCACCCACGCCTCGAAGTGGACCGAGCCCACCACCATCTCGCACATCCAGGAGCCACGCGACTTGTCCTCGCAGGTGTGCCCGCGGCTCCGCAACGCGTCTCGCAGCGCGGACGCCTCGAGCCCTGGGATGCAGTCACGCGAGCCGCAGGACTGTGTCACCTGGCCGGCGCGCAGGTCACGGGCGTACAGGTACGCGCCGGCGCCGGCCGCGAGGAAGGCGGCCAGACCGGCCGCGAGGATCAGGATCCAGCGGGAGCGCGTGCCCACCTCACCCACCGTTCCGCACGAATGCGGTCCACCGGCCGCGGAACGCCGACGCGGACAACCCGAGCACGTCCCTGGCCATCCCGTCGAAGATCGGCAGGTCGAAGAAGGAGGCGCCGGTGCTGGGTCGCTCGATCACCCGCGCGTACAGCTCCACCGCCGCCTCCCGGCCCTTGAGCCGTTCGGCCAGGCTGAACACCGACGAGCCGAGCTCATAGTTGAAGTGGATGTCCTGGCCGTAGAAGTCCTTGTTCGAGGGCGGCGCGCCGCGGAACTTCCCGGCCCGGACCCCGGCCGCCACACCCGCCCGGACCTGCGCGGCCCTCGCCTGGTTGCCGATGGTCTCCGTGTACCGGGCGAAACCTTCGACGGCCCAGGTCGGCGGTCCCAGCTCGCCGATGTCGGTCATCGTGGCCCGCGCGGTGACCGCGTGCGCCAATTCGTGACGGATGGTGCTCGCCGGGTCGGCGCCCTGGTGGTTGCGCAGGTTCACCACGATCCGGGAGGCCGCGTACTCGCCCTGGTAGAGCTGGCCGTTCTTGCCGACGCCCCGCTCCCGGAGCTGGAAGCCCAGGATGTCCGGGTTGAAGGTGTCGGCGGAGCCCAGGCCGAACCACTGCCGGTAGTTCGCGGCGTCGCGTGTGAAGAACAGGACGTGTCCCGGGTACGTGAGCCGGTCGCCCCACAGGCGTTCGAGCATGCGCAGTTCCCGTTCGGCGGCGGCCGCGTACCGGCCCAGGTCGCCGGCGCTGCGGTCGCCCGCCAGCCACACCTTCTCGCCCACCTGGACGACCTTCAGCGCGTCGGTGTGCCACGGCGCCTCGGCCGGCGGTGCGCTGCCGCTCGGGTTCTCCCTGGTCACGCGGGTGATGTCGGTGACCACGTCGTCCTTCATCCGGTAGACGAACGACTCGGCGGGCGCGATGTCGCCCGGCCCGGCGTCCGCGGTCAGCTTCAGCACCCGGATGACCGGCTTGAACTGGCTCTCCCCGCCGGACATGCGCTGCTCGATCGTCGGTCCGGTGAGGTGGCGGACGTCGTCGAGCTCGAACTGGCGCAGATTCGCGAAGACCAGCTTCTCGTACCGCATCAGCTTGTCGTTGGAGGTGTCCAGACCGGCCAGGTACGCACCTTCGTCGCGGTCCTTCAACGCTTTGGCCCGGCGCTCCAGGAACGGTCGCAGACGCTGCATGCCCGAACCGCCGGCATCGTAGTCCTCGCTCTCGATGAGCGGCCCGCGCTGCCCGCCGCACCCGGCGACCAGCAGCCCTCCGGCCAGCAGCACGGCACGTCTCGACCACGCCGCGTTCGTCTCCGGCATCCTTCCCCCACGATTCACGGCCGGCCCTCGTCCGCGACCCGCCCCTCACGAAAGGCAGCGACCGCGAGGCGGCGTGACGAAGTGAAAGACGGACACCGACGTGCGGACAGACGGCCCCCTCGACGACTGTGCGGGAAGAGACTCTAGTGAGGGAGCCGCATGACGGTCATTGACCGTCAGCGCATGAACATTGGCACCCAGCGCAAGCCGCGGCCGGCGGTCCGGCCCTCCGCGTGCTCACGCGCCGCCGTCCCCCTCACGCGGCACGGCCGGGTGAGAGAAAGCGTCTGCCGGTTGATGCCGCGTCCTGAGAGATCTCCGGTATTCGCCAGGGGGGATGCCGTACGCCCTCTTGAAGGCGCGGTTGAAGGCGGCGGCGTCCTGGAAGCCCCAGCGCCCCGCGATCTCCGCGACGCGACGCAGGTCGTGGCGGGGGTCGGCCAGGTCCGCGCGACAGCGCTCCAGCCGCTGCCGGCGGATGTACTCGCTGACGGTCTGCCGCTCCTCCTGGAAGACGTGGTGCAGGTGGCGTACGGAGATGTTGTGGGCGGCGGCGATCGCCGGCGGAGCCAGCGCCGGCTCTCCGAGGTGCCGCCGGATGAACATCTTGATCTCCCGCGCGAGCGCCTGGCGGCGAGTCGCCTCCGGGACCATGCGCGTCGCGTCGGCCAGCCCCGCCAGGAAGACGGTGGCAAGTTCGCTCGCCACCTTCCCCAGCGAGGTGTCCTCGGCGGAGCCCAATGTCCCACCCTCCCGGATCAGACCGCGAAGGAACTGGGCGAGCAGCGCTCCGGACCCGTGGGCCGACGACACCGGCCGGCCCACGTGCCGGCGTAACCGCTGCTCGGGCACGGGCAGCGCCTGGCGCGGCAACTGCAGCGAGATGATGCCGGACAGGCCGCCGTCTCGGCAGAGCACCCCGCTGTCGTACGGCCGGGAGGTGTCCATCAGCATCAGGTCGCCGACCGCCAGATCGGCCGTGGAGCCTGCTTGCTCCAGCCACATCGTCCCGGTGCACACGAGCGCCACCCACCACTGATCCGGGTCCGACTGGCGGATCATCCTCGAGGTGCGGAGCGTGCGCAGGTCGGGGTACCTCGGCGCCGACACGGTGATCTCGCCCAGCTGCAGCAGTCTCAGTGCGGCCGGGAAGTCGGCTTCGTGCTCGCTGCTGATCCGCGTGGGCATCAGGTGTTGCCCGACGAGAGCGCACCATCCCTCGAAACGGTCGGCAGGAGGCAGGTGCGAGCTGCGCCACTCGAACACATCGCTCCTCGAGGTTTCCGCGATGCCGCAGGCCGTCGTGGTCGACTCATGGCAGGGGGAGAGCATGTGACCGGCAGCCGATGCGCGTGCTCATCCGCCGTGAGATCGTACACGAACGTGCAATCGGGCGGCCTTTGTCCGACAGTCGCGGAACGCGCCCCGGCCCGGACAGAGCGCCGGCCCAGGCATGATCGGTGCCCAACCAGCTTCGATATCTGCTTCCTTATCGGTCGTCGAGCCAGATCAATATTGGACACGGGAAAATGTGTTCTGGTTCGCTGTGCGGGCATCGACGTCCATTGACGCCGTGGTCGCGTCCAGGTCTTCCGGCCCGTGAAAGCAGGTGTCCGCCCATGTCCCTCGGGCAGTCCAGCCCGTCTCGCCGTGCGTTGCTGGCCGCCGCGGCCCTCCTGCCGCTGGCAGGAGGCGAGGCCGAAGCATCGGCCGCCGCCCCCAAGAGCGCGCAGGACTACTACGACCGCGCGGCCAGGCTGGCCGGCGACGACCCCGTGCTGCGGGCCCTCGTCAAAGCACTCGCGCCGGGCCTTGCGATGCCGCCCGTGAAGCCCCTCAAGCCGCTGAGGATCTTCGACGACGTCGCGGTGGTGGGGACCACCTTCGTCCAGGCCACGGCACTGCTCACCTCCCGGGGCGTCATTCTCATCGACGCGATGGGATCGCCGGACGACGCCAAGGACATCATCATTCCGGGACTGCGCTCCGTAGGGGTGGATCCATCACACATCAAGTACGTGGTGGCCGCCCACGGCCACAACGATCACTTCGGTGGTGCCCGGTTCCTCGCCGACCGGTACGGCGCCCGGGTCATGATGAGCCGAGCCGACTGGGACCTCATCGCCGCCGACCGTCCGGCCCATGCGCCCAAGCGCGACCTGGAGATCTCCGACGGTCAGAGGCTGACCCTCGGCGACACCACGATCGTGTTCCACCACACGCCCGGGCACACGCCGGGCACCGTCTCGCCCGTCTTCCCGGTGCGCTGGAAGGGAAGGCGGCACACCGCGATGTTGTGGGGCGGGACCAACCCGCCCGCCACGATCACGGCCAAGCGCACCTACCTCTCCTCCGTGCGCAGCTTCACCTCCACGATGAGGCGGGCAGGAGTGGATGTCGAGCTGAACAACCACGGGGGCGCCGACCACGGCCTGGCGCGCATCGAGGAGTTGCGCGCCGGGTCCCCATCCGGGCGGAACCCGTTCGTCATCGGTCGTTCCAGGACGCAGCGCTTCATGAAGATCATGGAGACCATGCTGCGTGGCCGCATCGTCCAGGACCGGGAGGCGGGCACCGGCGCGCCCTCAGCCGGCGGGGCCGCCTCGCCCGGGCGATCGCCGCGCGCCTGCTGCTGACGGGCGGCCCGGCCCTGGCTTCAGTCGTCGAGGGCCTGGTAGAGCGTGGTCCAGAAGTCGTGCATGAGCCGCATCGGATCCGGGACCGATGCCCCCACCTGGGTGAGCAGGATGCCGGTGAGCTGGTTGGCCGGGTCGGCGTAGCTGGAGGTGCCGCTTCCGCCGTCCCAGCCGTACTGGCCGATGGGCGCGTAGTCGCCGCGGTAGGTGCGCACCGCCATCCCGAGGCCCCAGCCGCCGTGCTGGCCCTGGCCGTGCGAGATGTGGACGTTGTCGACGGCCATGGCGTGGCGGGCGGCCTGCTGCTCGGGCGTGAGCCGGTTGGTGGTCATCAGCTCCACGGCGGGCCGGGACAGGATCCGCTCACTTCCGTGCATGCCGCCGTTCAGCAACATCCGGAAATAGGCGTGGTAGTCGTCGACGGTGGAGACCAGCCCGCCGCCGCCCGACGGGAACGCCGGAGGCCGGCTCCAGCGCCCGCCCCTGGCCTCGTCCCACACGGTGAACTCGCCGGTCCGCGGGTCGGGGGCGTACAGGGGCGGCAGCCGGTCGATCTTGTCGGCGGGCACGTGGAAGCCGGTGTCGGCCATGCCCAGCGGTTCGAAGACGCGTTCGTGCAGGAAGGTCTCGAACGACTGTCCGGTGACCCTGGCCACCAGCACGCCGAGCAGGTCGTTGCCGATGTGGTACTGCCAGCGCTCGCCGGGCTGGTGCATCAGCGGAAGCTCGCCCAGGCGGCGCATCCACTCGTCCGGCTCGGGCATCGGCTCCGGCAGGTTGGGCGTGAGTCCCCGCGCGAAGACCGCGTTCATGATCGGCGTGCCCAGCGACGTCATGTCCATGCCGAGCCCGAACGTGGACGTCAGCACGTCGCGTACGGTGATCGGCCGTCGCGCCGGCACGGTGTCGTCGAGCGGGCCGTCGAACCGCTTCAGCACCTGCCGGTCGGCGAGTTCGGGCAGCCACTCCTGCACCGGGTGGTCGAGCCGCAGCCTGCACTCGTCGACCAGGATCATCGCCGCCGCGACTGAGACCGGCTTGGACGTGGACGCCATCCGGAAGATCGTGTCGCGGCGCATCGGCGGGCCGCCGTCATGGCGCATCGTGCCGAGCGCTTCGACATGCGTCTCGTCGCCCCGGCCGACGAGGGCGACGAGTCCGGGGATCTTCCCGGACTCGACATGCCCTGTCAGCACGTCGTGCAGCCTGCGCAGTCCTGTCCTGGTGAAGCCGTTGCCGCCATTTTTCATGATCATTATCCCTGCCTGCGTACGAGTCCCGTCCCCGCGTGGTGCTCATGGGCTTGCGTGAGCGACGCGCGAGGGCCGGAGTGAGTCCGGCGTGGCCCAGTTCGCAGCCCGCAGGCCGTGATCGCTGGACCCTTCATGGCTTCCACCATCGCCGGCCGTGCTGATGGCGGGCCGTCACCGCCCTGATGCGGCCCTGACACGACAGCCGGTGGCGAGCACGGGCTGGTCTCCGCGGGCCGGCCCGGGGCCTCAGCCGGACTCGTCGTCCCCGTGGCCTGCCGCCGCCCGGCGCCGGCGCCGCAGCAAGGTCACGGCCGCGACGATCAGCGCCAGGGCCGCGAGCAGCAGCCACGAGAAACGTCCCAGGAGCTCCTCCAGGCGGGCGGCCGACGCTCCGGCGAACGCGCCCAGCCCGACGTACACCGCCGACCACAACAAGGAACCCGCGAGCGAGGCCGGGAGGAACCGGCCGTAGGGCACGTGCGCGGCCCCGGCGGCTGCGGGCGTGAGCGTGCGTACGATCGGAACCAGCCGGGTGACGAACACCGCGGCCGCGCCGTGGCGGTGCAGCGCGGCGGTCGCGCGGTCCCAGTGGCGCACGCCGAGCCGTCGCACCACCCGGGTGCCGCGCATGCGACCGGCGTACCGGTGCCCGAGCCAGTAGCCGACGTGGTCGCCGGCGGTGACCCCCAGCGCCACGATCAGCAGCATGGCGGCGAACCGTACGGGGGTGGTCGCGGCGACGCCCAGCAGCAGCACGCCCGTCTCGCCGGGGACGACAGAGCCGACCCCCAACCCCGACTCGGCGAACGCCATGACTCCGGCCACCAACCCGAGCAGGGGGAAGGGAAGATCGCTCACTGCCGCAACGCCTTCAGCGATCCACTCCACCCAGTGCCCCCCGTACTCCGACCGCTGCTTTCCCCGGCTGACCCTACTGTCTGTGCACCATGCGGCGTCTTGATCAAGGGCGGCGCGCGTCGACCGGGCCATCAAGGCGGACGCTACGCGCGGCTCGGCGATCACATGTGCTCAGGCCAGGGCGGCCTGGATCAGGGCCGTGCACGCGCTGGCGACCAGCACCGCCAGGACGATCCTTCTGAAGCGCTGCGGGTCCGTCCGCGCGAAGATCCGGTCTCCCAGCCACCAGCCCACGGCCATGCCGGGGAGGCCGACGGCGGTCAGGAGCAGGCTGTCCGCGGTCAACCGGCCGACGGCGATGAACCCCAGGACCGCCAGCGCGTCTCCCGCGCAGAACGTCGCCTGGAGTGTCGCGCGGAACTCGCGGGGTTCCAGCTTCATCGCCTGGAACGCCGCGACCACGGGAGGGCCGTTCATGCCGGTCGAGGTCAGCAGCGCTCCGCTGACGAAGCCCGCGGCCGCCGCGGGACCGGCTCCGCGGCGGAGGGTCACCCCGCGGCCGAGGAGGAGGGTGAACGCCAGGACGACGCAGGCGATGAGCACCGACAGCGAGCGTGCGCTCAGCGCCGTGATCGCGAGCAGGCCGAGCGGCATGCCCACGAGCCCCGCCCCGGTCACCAGAACCGCGGTCCGTCCCTCGACGTGACGCCTCTGATGGACGGCGATGGCGAGCGCGAGCAGGCCTCCAAGGGCCGTCACCACCGTGACGGCGGTCTGGGGCCCGACCAGGAGGGTCAGGAGCGGCACGGCGACGAGGGCGAAACCGAAGCCGCTCAGCGCCTGGGCGAAGGCCGCCAGCGCCGCGATCACCACGACTCCGGCGACGAGTGTTGTCATCACTCACGTTCCCTTCGGTCTGTGCCATCGGCTCCGGTCGTGGCCGCGAGCCTCGCGTTCCGGCGGGCGGAGGCCCATGCGCACGGCTCCTGTCAAGAGTGGTCGGTGGCGAGCGCGTTCGTCTCGTCGAGTGCCGCGCCGAAGCCGGCCATGAGGGCGCCGTGCTCCATCGTGAGGACGAGCTGGTCGGCTCCGTTCTCGAGCGCGAACGCCTTCTCGGAGGTGGACCAGGCGGGCAGCACCCAGGGCTTGCCGGCGGCGCGGGCCGCGTCCGCCACGATCCTGAGATCGGCGAAGTCGTCCTCGGAGCGGGTGTAGGCGCCTCGCCCGCGGCGCATGGACAGGTCGCTGGGGCCGACGAAGACCCCGTCGACCGTGGGGAGCGCGAGGATGTCGCCGATCTCCTCGATGGCGCCGGCGTCCTCGATCATCGGGTACACGCGGGTCCCGCGGTCCTGCCGCGCGATCCAGTCGTCGTCGTGGCCGCCGTACCGTGCGGTCCTGCCGCCGGCGAAGCTCCTGTCACCCAGCGGGGGGAACTTCCCGAACGCGCAGACGGCGGCCGCGTGCGCGGCGTTCTCGATGTGGGGCACGACGACGGCGGTGGCGCCGAAGTCGAGAGCCTGCTGGATCGGCCCCCTCTCCGGCCCCAGCACCTTCGCCAGCACCTCGAGGTTCAGCCCTCGGAGGAACGGGATGAAACGGTCCAGGTCGGCGAGGTCGAACGTGCCGTGTTCGATGTCGAGGACCACGGCGCCGTAGCCCAGGCCGGCGACGATCTCGGCCGCGGCGGAACCGGGACCGGACAGCCAAGCGGCGTACCTTCGGTCCTGCTCGTACGTCATGGAGTCTCCTTCGACAGATTTGGTATACGCTGTGTATACACATGGACGAGGGGGTGGCATGGATCAGTCACTCGGCAACGGCCGGGCGATGACAGCCGGCGAGCGTGCCTACCAATGGACGCGGGAGGCGATCCTCAGCGGGCGGATCCCCGAGGGGGCGTTCCTCGAGGAGAAGCTCGTCTGTGACGAGGCCGGAGTGTCACGGACCCCCGTACGCGAGGCGTTCCACCGTCTGGCCGCGGAGAAGTTCATCGACCTGCTGCCCCGGCGAGGCGCCCAGGTGCGGCGCGTGACGGCCGGAGAGCTCTTCGAGACCTACGAGATGCGGCTGCTGCTCGAGCTCCACGGCTTCAAGATCCTCTGTGACAAGAGCATCGACATCCCGGCCGGGCTGTCCGAGCATCTCGACCGGATGGAGGACTCCGAACGGGTGGCACGGGTCCGCGCCGGCGACCGGGACGCCATCGCCGAGCACGCGAAGATGGACTTCTTCTTCCACTACTCCTTCGTGCGGGCGACCGGCAACAGCATCCTGATCGACCTCTACGCGAGCCTGCAGCCGCGGCACCAGCGGATCGCGGTCAGCGCCGTGTCCCTGCGCCCCAAGCGCCTGGAAGTCATCGCCCCGGAGCACCGCACCCTGCTGAAAGCGCTGACCGATCACGACTACGACGCCGCCGAGCGGACCCTGCGCCATCACCTGCGCCCCGACGAGACGGTCGTCTCCCACCTGAGGTGACCGGCGCGGCCTCCGGAGCACCGTCCCCGTCACTTCGCCATCTCCCGCCAGAGCCTGCGGCGCTCGGCCTGCTCGACGGGATCGGGCACCGGCGCCGCCGCGATCAGCCTCTTGGTGTACTCCGTGCGCGGATCGCGCAGCACGTCACGGGCGGGGCCGCTCTCCACCAGCCGCCCGTGCTGCAGGACGGCGACGTCGTGGGAGAGCAGCTCGACGACGCCGAGGTCGTGGCTGATGAACAGGCAGGAGAAGCCGAGCCTGTCCTGCAGGTCCTGGAACAGCCGCAGGACGGTGGCCTGGACCGAGACGTCGAGCGCCGACGTCGGCTCGTCGGCGATGAGCAGCTCCGGATCGAGCGCCAGCGCGCGGGCGATGCCGACGCGCTGCCGCTGGCCGCCTGACAGCTCGTGGGGGAACCTGTCGGCCCAGCTCGTGGGCAGTTCGACCTGGTCGAGGAGGTTCAGCACCCGCTTGCGGATGGCCTGGCGATCCGCGTAGCGATTCACGATCATGGGGGCCGCGATCGAGTCTCCGATCGACAACCTCGGGTTCAGCGACGACCCCGGGTCCTGGAAGACCATCGAGTATTTTCTGCGCAAGCCGCGCAGCTGCTTGGGCCTGAGGCTCGTCACGTCCTGTCCGCAGATCTCGATGGAGCCGGCCGACGCCCGCACCAGGCCGACCATCGCCCGGCCGATCGTGGACTTGCCCGAACCGGACTCGCCCACGAGGCCGAGCACCCTGCCCTTCCCGATGGCGAAGCTGACTCCGTGGACGGCCTTGAAGCCCTTGCGGCCCAGCCGCCCCGGATACTCGACCTCCAGATCGGCGACCCGGAGGGTCGTGTCCCCGGCTGCGCCGGCCGTGGCCGCCTCCGCGTGCTCTCCGGCCTCCTGCCGCGGCACCGCGGCGAGCAGCTTCCTGGTGTACTCGTGCCGCGGGTCGGAGAAGAGCCGGGTGACCGGCGCCTCCTCGACGACCTCCCCCTGCCTCATGACCACCACCCGATCGGCGAGATCGGCGACGACGCCCATGTCGTGGGTGATGATGACGACCGCTGAGCCGAGGTCCTCCCGCAGGCGGCGGAGCAGCTCGAGGATCTCCGCCTGGACCGTGACGTCGAGAGCCGTGGTCGGCTCGTCGGCGATGATCACCTCCGGCGAACCGGAGATGGCCATGGCGATCATGGCGCGCTGGCGCTGGCCACCGGAGAGCTGGTGCGGGTAGCTGTCGATCCGGCGCTCCGGCTCCGGGATCCCGACCTTCATCAGCAACTCCAGCGTCCGCGCGCGGGCCTCGGCCGCCGGCACGGGCTCGTGACACTGGATCGCCTCGATGATCTGCTCTCCGATGGTGTAGACGGGGTTGAGCGCCGTCATCGGCTCCTGGAAGATCATCGCGATCCTCCTGCCCCTGATGGCGCGCAGAGCGTCTTCACCGAGGTCGAGCATCTCGGTGTCGCCGAAACGGATGCTGCCGCGGCGACGCGAGTTCGGCGCCAGCAGCCCGAGTACGGACATCGAGCTCACGGACTTGCCGGAGCCGGACTCCCCGACCAGCGCCACCACCTCGCCCTTGGCAACCGAGAAGCTGACGTCCCTCACGGCCGGTGTCCACTCGCCGGCGATCCGGAAGTCCACGGAGAGCCGCTTGACCTCAAGGATCGGGTCGGAAGGAATCGTGCCGGTTGTCATGGCCTCTCCTCAGGTGCTCGTGCGGGGGAAGGTCGGTGAGCTACTTCGCCGACGCGGTGTTCTTGTCGTACTCCCGGATGTAGGCCGAGCAGAAACCGATCACGCGCTCGATCCAGATCTCGCCGGTCTTCGCGCTGCCCAGGCTCACGTCGCCGGTGCATCCCGTCGAGCTGACCTCGGAGAAGTCCCAGAAGACGGTGCCGCGGACGTCGTAACCGGGGATCGCCGCCTCCGTGTAGCTCGTCGGGGTCCAGCCGCTGGAGGACTCCAGGCCCCCCGCCACGGCGAGGTCGCCCTGCACCTGGCCGGGGAACATCGCGAGCATCGCGGAGTGCTCGGGCTCCGCCCCGTGGCCGTACGCCTTGGCCGGGTCGTCGTACACGTCGCGCATGAGCGCGTAACCCAGCTGCCACGGATACAGGTGCCCGATCAGGACCCCGAAGTCGCGCCGGGCGTCGAGGCCGGCGCCCGTGACCGGCCCGACGTTCCCGCCGTTGTTGTCGACGATGATGATGCGCCTGAAGCCGGACTTGACCAGCGCCTCGATGATCTCGTAGGTGACGTTGCGCAGCGTGGCCTGGCTCAGCGAGAGGTTGCCGTGGTAGCCGCGGAACGTGCCGGAGTGTCCGTAGTTGAGGGCCGGCGCGACATAGCAGCCGTTCTCCTTCGCCAGCTTGTCCGCGACCCACTCGGCCACGATGGAGTCCTCATGGATCGGCAGGTGCGGCCCGTGCTGTTCGACGGCTCCGATGGGCAGAAGGATGATCGGATCCTGCTCCGCCAACTCCTTGACCTGGGTCCAGGAGAGCTCGCCGAGCCTGTGCGTGGCGGGAAGGGCCATGGTGATGGGGTTCCTTTCTGAGATGCCGTCGTCGCCGTGGAGAAACGGTGGTCAGGTGCGGTGACGCGGGTCGAGGAGGTCGCGCATGCCGTCCCCGAACACGTTGAGCGCGAGGACGACGAGAATGATGAGCACCGACGGGTAGATCAGGAGGGTCGGCTGGACCTCGAGGAAGTCACGTCCCGCGCCGACCATGGTGCCGAGGGACGGAAGCGGCGGCTGCGCCCCGAGGCCGAGGAAGCTCAGGCCCGCCTCCATCTGGATGGCGAAGCTCACCGAGAGGCTGAGCTGGACGATGATCGGCGCGGCCACGTTCGGCAGGATCGTCTTGACGAGGATGTCGGCCGGTTTCGTCCCCATGATCTCCGAGGCCTCGACGTACTCCATGGTCCTGATCGAGAGCACCTGGCTGTAGACGATCCGGGTGAACCTCGGGATGTAGAGCACGCCGATGACGAGGACGACGTTGACCAGCGCCGGCCCCAGGATCGCCACCACCGCGATCGCCAGCACGATCGGAGGGAAGCTGAGCAGCACGTCGATGCCGCGCATGATGATCGTCGACACCCACCGGCCCACGTAACCGGCCACCAGGCCCAGCGCGACCCCGATGACCGCCGCCACCAGCACCGCCGACAGGGCCACGCCGAGGGAGGTACGCAGTCCGATCAGCAGGCGGGACAGGACGTCGCGGCCGAAGTCGTCGATGCCCAGCGGCCCGCCGGAGGTCAGCGGCTTGCCGACGATGTCGCGGTAGTCGTAGGGGGCGATGACCGGCGCGAACAAGGCGACGACGGCGACCAGCAGGAGGAACGCGCCCGCGATGGACGTTCTGCGGTTCGACGCCATCCGCTTGAGGAAGGGTTTCCTGCCGGCGCCTTCGGCCAACGGTGCGCCAGGCAGGGCCTGCGCCAGTGACTCCGGAGCAGTTGCCACGATCAGTTGTCCTCCGCTCGAGGATCGAGAGCTCTGACCACCAGGTCTCCGACGAGGTTGACCAGGATGACGATGGTCGCCGCGGCGAGGACCACGGCCTGGATGACGGGATAGTCGCGCTGCCCCACGGCGTTCATGAGCAGGGAGCTCATTCCCGGCCACCCGAAGATGGTCTCGACCAGGACCGTGCTTCCGATGAGCGTCGTCAGCTCGACGGTCGTCATGGAGACCACGGGAACCATGGCGGTCCGCAGCGCGTGACGTTTGATGACGCGCTTCTCGACGAGCCCTTTGGCCCGTGCCGTACGGACATAGTCCGCGTTGAGCGTCTCGAGCATCGCCGCTCTGGTCATCCGGGTGACCACGGCGCAGGAGGCCGCCGCCAGCGTGACCACGGGAAGGACGAGGATCTGCAGGTGCGCGATGGGATCCTCCAGAGGCGAGGCGAAGCGGCGAGGCGGCAGGACCGGGATGAGGACCGCGAACACCAGCAGGAGCAGGGTTCCGACGACGAAGACGGGAAGGGAGATCCCGAAGATCGACCCTGCGACGAGTGCGTGGTCCGCCGGCTTGTCGGCCCGGGTCGCGGCGATGCGGCCGAGCACGATGCCGGCCACCAGGGAGACGGCCAGGGCGAGCAGGACCAGCTCGAGGGAGTTGCCGATCCGGGAGGGGAGGTCCTGCATCACCGCACGGCCGCTGATGAGGGAGGTGCCGAGGTCTCCCTGGAGGAGCCGCCCCCAGAATCCGAAGAACTGTCCCAGGAAGGGCTCGTCGAGGTGCATCGCGGCCCGGGTCAGCGCCACCTGCTCCTCCGTGGCGGCGTCCCCCAGGGCGGCCCTGGCGGGATCGCCGGGGATGAGCCGGGCCAGGAAGAACACGATGCTTCCGACGAAGAGCAACTGGACGATCGCCTGGGTGAATCGTCTGACAAGGAAACGCCTCACGCTGTCTTCTCCATCCAGGTCCGGCGGAGAGCCGTGGCGGTCCACGCGCCCTTCGGCGGATGCTCGTAGCCCCTGACGTAGTGGTAGTGGGCCTCGCCCTGCTCGCGGCGGACGGTGTAGGTCATCGGGACCAGCTCCAGCGCCCGTTTCTCGGCCTCGAGGTAGATCTCGTTCCGCAGGGCCTGGTCGGTCGTCCTCCTTCCCTGGTCGAGCAGGTCGTCGATCCTGTCGTCCTGGAAGTCGAGGTTCTTGGCGAAGGTGCCGGTGCCGCCGATGAAGTCGCGCAGCGACGCGGGATCGCCGAACTTCGGCGCCGTCCCCCACGAGTGGACCGGGAACGACTTGGCGGAAACGCTGGCCCGGAAGGTCAGCCACTCCTGCTGGGTGAGGTTCACGTTCATCCCGGCCGCGCGCAGGCCCGGCAACATCGCCTGTGCCGGCCGGGCGATGACCGAGTACGAGCTGGTGGTGACCACCGGCAGCGTCAGCCCTTCCTGACCCGCCTGCTTGAGCAGGTATTTCGCCTGCTCGGGGTCGTACGGCATGGAGCCGTCGAGCTGGCGTGCGTAGGGGGCGAAGATCTCGGGCATGAGGGCCCCGTCCATGGGCCGCCCGTTCCCGAGCAGCGCGGTGTCGAGGACCGACGGCCTGTTGATCGACATGGCGACCGCCCTGCGGACGCGCACGTCGTCGAACGGCCGCCGGCTGGTGACGAACCCGACGAAGCCGAAGCCGAACGTCTTGTCGGAGGCGAACCGCAACCGCGGATTGCCGGTGATGACCCCGACATGGGTGGCCGGGACATAGTCGATCATGTCGACGGTGGCGGTGCGGAGCGCCGTCACGCGCGCGTAGTCGTCGCTCATCGGCTGGAACACGATGCCGTTGAGGTACGGCAGTTCGGGCTCGAAGTAGTCGTCGAACCGGACGTAGGTGGTGCTGACGCCGGGGATGCGCTCGACGAACCGGAACGGCCCGGTGCCCATCACCTGGGTCTTGGTGTTCGCGCCCGACTCGATCCACTTCCTGGACACGATGTTGGAGGTCGGCGCCGCGAGGGCGAACGGGAAGGCCACGTCGGGCTGCTTGAAGCCGAAGACCACGGTGGTGGCGTCGACGGCCTCGACGGAGGCGACCTGATCGAGGAGCGGCCCCGACGTCGCCGCGGTGTCCTTGTCCATCATGCGGCGGAACGAGAAGACCACGTCCTCGGTCGTCAGGGCGGACCCGTCGTGGAATCTCACGCCCGGACGGAGCTTGACCTTGTACGTCCGCTCGTCGGTCCAGCCGAACTCGGTCGCGAGATCGGCGATGATCTCGCCGGCGCCGTCGTACTGGACCAGGCCGTTGTAGGAGAGCTGCCGCAGATAGTCGGACGCGCTGCCCGTGGAGACGTGCGGATCCAGGTTGGCCGGATCGGTGGACAGGCCGAAGTGAAGAGCTCCGCCGCGGTTCGGGCCACCGGGGTTGGGCCTGATGGCCTCCATGGACTCCGGCAGGGTCACCGGGTTGCCACAGGCCGCCAGAGTCGTGGTCCCCAACGCCGCGGCACCTCCCGCGAGGAAGCTTCGCCTGCTCATCATCGCCATGACATCTCTCCAGGTCGCCGGGCCTGACACTGAGCCGTCTTGGTAGGAATCCAGCACGTATGGCGCATGTATACACGGCGTTCACACGAAGGGTCAACGGCTATCCGAAAACCCGTCCGCACGTCGGCCCGGAACCCCCGGGGGTTCCGGGCCGGTGGGCCGCGCGGCTCACCCGCCGTCCGCGTCCTCGGTGATGCGGAAGGCGGGATGGCGAGGGGCGATCTGGCGGAACCGCTCCAGCGGCGCCGCCGGCACGAGACCCAGATGCGGTCGCGCGCCGGGCGCGATGACGAGGTAACGGCGCAGGATCTCGGCGCGGTGCTCGGGCGGGACCTCGACCAGCCTGACCGGGATCTCGCGCCCCCGGCGGCAGAGTACGGCCCGGCCGCCCGCGGCGTGGACGTTGCGCACCCAGTTCGCCTCCGGCCCGAGCATGGACACGAGGAACTCGGCGCCCTGGTGCTCGGCGATCGCGACGGGGACCTGGGTGAGGTTGCCGCTGTGGCGTCCGGCCACCTTGAGCACGGCGCCCTGGCGGGGCGCCGACCACCCGAACCGGTACGCCAGCACGTCGATCCGGTTGACGAGCCGCATGAACGTGTTGGGCCGTCCGCCCCGGTACGTCCAGCGCTTGAGCGCCGCGACCCCGCGTAGGACGGGCCGGAGCTTGCTCGGCCTCGTGGTCATGCCGCCCTTCTCCACAGCAGGACGACCGCTGCGAGACCGGGGAGCAACGGGAGGAACTGCAGCCAGCCCAGCAGCGGCGCGAGACCGACCTGACCGTTGATGTCCTGAGTGGTCACGCCCGCTACCGCGACGCAGAGCGCGATCGCGAACATGCCGGACGCCGGCCAGCGGGCCCAGCCTCTGCCGCCGCGAACCGCCCAGACGGTGCCGAGCCAGCCGAGGAGCCCCAGCGCTCCTACGACGGAGAGGATCACCGTGTACGCGGTGACGGCGGCGTCGACCTCTGCCGGCCCGTAGGCCGGGTAACCCGCGTGGATGTGGCCGGCCAGGCCGGCCCGGTCGATGAACACGAAGAGGGTGGCGAGCACCGTGAGGGCGGCGCCGCCGTACATCAGGGGGAGAGCCGCCTGCCTGGCCGGTTTCGTTGCGGACGCTGTCATGGTTCGAGTCCTTCCGGATTCTTACAACGTATGTTTGTCGTCCACCACTATACTTACGACGTAAGAATCCGTGCTGTGAGAAGGGCCACCATGTCCCCAAAGCGCACCCGAGGCCAGAACGCCGGGCTGACCCGCCAGGCCATCCTTCAGGCGGCTCTGGCGCTGGCCGACCGCGAAGGGCTGAAGGCGCTGTCGATGCGACGCATCGGTCAGGAGCTCGGGGTCGAGGCCATGTCCCTCTACCAGCACGTCGCCGGCAAGGACGCCCTGCTGGACGGCCTGGTCGAACAGCTCTTCACGCAGGCCGCGCCGCCGCTGGCCAAGGCCGCCTCATGGCAGGAGGGCCTGCGCGCATACGGCCACACGTTGCTGCGCGTCCTGCTCGCGCACCCGAACGTCATCCCCCTGGTGGTCGGCCGGCCCGCGATCACCCCGCAGAACCTGCACCTCATGGAGGACGCGCTCCACATGCTGCGGGCCACCGGGCTGCCGCTGGAACGGGCCCTGGACATGTTGTACGCCGTGACCGGTTTCGTCGTCGGCCACGTCGCCATCCTGACCGCCGGCGGGAGTGACCGGCACGCGCCGGGCAACCGGCTGCGGGCGATACCCGATCCGGATCTGCGGGAGACCCCGCTCCTCGCCGAGGCCACCCGAGCCCGGCGTTCCTCCGGACCGGACCCCCGCTTCGGGTTCGCGCTCGAAGCCATGCTGCGGGGCTTCGAGACAGAGTGACCCGTCCGCGGGGCATATATGATCGACCTTTTGGTTTGGTATTTGCCCGATTGTCGGAAGGCCTCTATGTCCCACCCCCTCAGCCGGCGGTCCGCCCTGCTGGGCGCCGCGGGCGTGGCCGGCCTCACGCTCTGGGAGGAGCCGGCCGAGGCGGCCGGCGGCGCCGCGTTCGACGCCGCGCGCGAGCGGTGGGTGAGCCTGCTGGCCGGCAGGGCGTACGACCCCGCCTATGCCGACAAGACGCGTGCGGTCGAGGGCTCGGCCCACGCGGTGCTGCGCAAGCTGAAACCCGCCCCCGGCCGCCCGAGCCTCTGGCCCGACCTGCCGCTGGACGACCCCAGGACGGGCAACTTCAACCGCGCCTACAACCGCATGCGCACCCTGGCGCTGGGCTGGGCCACGCCGGGCACCGCCATGCACCGGGACAGGCAGGTCGCCGAGACCGCGGTCAGGGCGCTGGACTTCCTGTACGAGCACGCCTACCACGAGAAGCTCGACCCGCAGGGCAGCAACTGGTTCTGGTGGGAGATCGGCGTGCCCCGCTCGCTCACCGACACCTGCGCCCTGCTGTACGACGGCCTGCCCAAGGACCGTCTCAAGCGCTGGCTTCGCCCGTTGCGCCGCTGGTGCCCCGACCCGGAGCGCCGCGTCAGCCATCCCGGCGTGGCCGAGACCGGCGCCAACCGGGCGAGCAAGGCCATGGCGGTGGCGATGCGGGGATTACTCACCCACGACGCACGGCTCGTCAAGCGGGCCAAGCACGCGGTCTCCGACCTGCTGCGGACGACCAGGGGCCCGGGCGACGGCTTCTATCGTGACGGGTCGTTCATCCAGCACGACGTGTACCCCTACACCGGCAGCTACGGTGTGGACTACCTGGAGAGCGTGGCCAGGCTGATCGCCATGCTCGCGCACTCGCCCTGGGAGATCTCCGACACCGGGAAGGTCTACGACATCGTGGATCGCTCGTTCGTGCCGTTCGTCTTCGACGGGCTGATGATGGACTGCGTACGCGGCCGGGCCATCTCGCGCCAGGGCCACCGCGACTACCACGCGGGGCAGAAGACCGTGGAGGCCGTCCTCACCCTGCTGGACGCGGCGCCCGAGCGCCATGCCCGGCGCTGGCAACCGATGGTGAAGGGCTGGCTCACCCGCAACCAGGCCATCCCCTACGACACGCTCGCGCCGCTGGCGAGCATCGCGAAGGCCAGGGCCCTGCTGGAGGACCGGTCGGTGCCGGTCGGCCCGCGTACGACGGGCACGTACGTCTTCGCCGACATGGACCGGGTCGTGCACCGCCGTCCCACCTGGGCCTTCGCGATCGCGATGAGCTCTGAGCGCATCGGCGCGGCCGAGGCCATGAACCGGGAGAACCTGCACGGCTGGTACACCGGCGACGGCATGACCTACCTCTACACCGGCGACCTCACGCACTGGAACGACGATCTGTGGCCCACGATCGACCCGTACCGGCTGCCGGGCACGACGGTGGACACCCGCAGGCGTGGCGATCTCCGGCACGGCAGGCGCCGCCTGCCGCCCACTCCGTGGGCCGGCGGCGTGGCGCTCGACGGGTTCGGCGTGGCGGCCATGAAGCTGGTCGCCGGCGGTTCCTCGTTACGGGCCAAGAAGGCGTGGTTCCTGCTCGACGACGCGGTGATCGCGCTCGGCGCCGGGATCACCGCCTCTGACGACCGCCGCGTCGAGACCGTCGTGGACAACCGCAACACCCATGACCGGCATCCGCGGTTGTGCCGGGGCGACGGCTGGGTTCACCTGTGCGGTGTGGCCGGCTACGCGCTGCTCGACGGCGCCGACGCGAAGGTGATCCGCGAGAAGCGCACCGGCCGCTGGCGCGACATCGACAAGGGCGCCACCACGGGAGGCGACAAGACCCGCGTCACCAGGCACTACACGACGATCCTCGTCGACCACGGCGTCGATCCGCGCAAGGCGCGCTACGCCTATGCCGTGCTGCCCGGCGCCTCCGTCGCGCAGACCGCGGCCTACGGCCGGCAGGTCGAGATCCTCGCCAACTCGGGAGGGGTGCAGGCCATCTCCCGCGACGGCCTGCTCGCCGCCGTCTTCTGGCGCGCCGGGACCGTGGAGACCGCGGACGGGCCGCTCGCCGCCGACGGCCCGTGCACGCTGCTGATCCGCCGCGACGAAGAGAACGTACGGCTCGCGGTCTCCGACCCGTCCAGGACCGCCGACGAGGTGAAGATCACGCTGCCCTGGCCGGTGAAGTCGGTCAGGACCGGTGACCGCGGCGTGCGTAAGGCCAAGAAGTCGGTCAAGGTGGAGCTCGACGGCCGCCGCGGGCACGCCCGCACCGCGGTGGTACGCGTCTGAACCCCCGGAGGTGACCGGCCCCGGCGATCGTGCGGCCGCTCACCTCGCAGGGGCGGGCCAGGCTCAGGTCGCCGCGTGCTCCGCCCGGTCGGATCCGGGCAGCCGCCAGCCCGCCGTCCAGAGGCGCGCCCCCGACCGGCGGTCGAGGCGGCGCAGGAACGACAGGACGCCCGCGGTGCCGGTGCTCCAGGTGTAGGCCGCCTTGTCGAGGTCGTTGCCGGGGAAGACCGGCTGCGCCGGCTCGCCGCCGGCCCGTACCAGCATCAGCTCGGCGATCTTCTCGGCGTGGCGCCAGTAGCCGTCATCGCCCGTGAGCATCGCCAGGTCGATCAGCGCCTCCCCGGTGCCCGCCAGGCCGCAACACTGGGAGACCACCCAGGCCTGCGGGGCGACGACCAGGCACGCCCGGGCGCCCCGCTCGGCCAGGTCGAGGTAACGATCCTCGCCGTACGCGCGGGCCGCCCGGGCCAGCGTGCCGGCGATGCCCGACATGCCCTGGCACCAGGAGGCCCCCATCGCCCGGGCGTCCGGGCCGTGCAGCTCGGCGATCAGCGCCTCGGCCTGTCCGGCCAGCGCCGCCAGCCGCTCCCGCGCCGCCTCGCCCGCCGCCGGGTCGCCCGTGGCCTCGTGGTAGGAGAGCAGGAAGTCCGCGCAGCCCGCGTCGCCGTGGGCGTACGCCGCGTCGACGGACACGCCGGATCCGGGCTGGGCGGGCGCCACGGCGTCCTCCGAGCGCGTGACCTGACCCGTGATCAGCAGCCGGGCGCACTCGGCGGCGATCCGCAGGTGCCGCGCGTCGCCGGGTTCGATGGCGGCCAGCGCCAGGTGGCCGGAGCCGATGCCCGCCACGCCGTGCGCCTGGTCGGCACGTTGCGGGCCGTCGATGGTGACGGGGTCCGGCGCCCCCAGCTCCGGCGCGGCGGTCAGGCGGGCCGCGGTCAGGAACAGGGCGGTGCCGGTGCGGCCGAAGTACAACGAGGGCGGGAGCTTGGCGGGCGGCATCACGCGGGACGTCCACCGGGCCAGGTCGGCGGCCACGGCCCTGGACTCCGGGTGGTGCAGCAGCTCCATGCCGACCCCGGCGCAGCCGCCGTAGACGTTGGTCACCGGCGGGCTCTCCCGGCGGGCGTCCTCGGGCCCGGCCATCAGCTGCTCGGCGAAGGCCGCGCACTCGCGTACGGTGTGGTCGAGCGCCTTGGACAGGAGCTCCCCGGTGAGCGAGGGCGTGGCGGGCAGTTTCCACCGTCCGGCGGGCGGCCGCCCGCCGCCGGCCGGGGCGTGGACCGACCTGATCGCGGCGGCGGCCGCGGCGCGGTCGGCGGGGTCGAGGCTCAGCAGGCCGGGCAGCAGGCCGAGCACGCCCGTCGTGACGTCCGGGAACATTCCCGCCAGGCACATGAGCGTGCGCTCGACGTTACGGACCGGGTCCGGGCCGATCATGATCGGGTTCATCCCGGTGGCCGCGAAGAACAGGGTGGCGCCCAGGGAGAAGTAGTCGTCGGCGGGCACGGACTCCCGGTCGGTGTGCTGGTCGGGGACGCTGTAGCCGCGGCTCCACCCGGGCAGCTGCAGCGCGTCGTACCTGCTGTTGCCGAAGTCGATGAGGGTGCAGCGGCCGTCCTCGCCGAGCACGACGTTCTTGGGCGACAGGTCGCGGATGACGACGCCGCGCGCGTGCACCGCGTCGATCACCTCCAGCAGCCGGACGGCGAGCGCGCCGAGGTCGCGCTCTTCGCTCGCGGGATCCTCGCTGAACAGGCCGTTCTCCGCCACGAACCGGTTGAGGTCGAGGCTGCCCGCGTCGGTCATGACGAGGAACTCGTCCTCGCCGTGCCGGAAGTGGTCGATCGGCTCCGGTACGCCCGCCACGCCCTTGAGCGCTTGGAGGACGCGCAGCTCGTTGCGGAGGTACATCCGCAGGTCCCAGCCCTCGACGTTCTCCCCGACGTACGCGCGGGCCTCCTTGACCACGACCCGCCGGCCGGCGGCGTCGGCGGCGCGGTAGACGTTGCCGCGCGGGCCGCGCACCACGCCGGACGTCACGCGGTAACGGCCGCCGATGACCTTGCCGGTCGTTTCCGCGGGTTCTTCCGGTGACGCGGGTTCGGCGTTCGACGGGGCGGCCTCCTCCGCGGGGCGGAACGGGTCGGCGGCCCAGGGCGGGCAGGTGAACTCGGGGCCGGCGGCACCCGGCAGGTGCTCGCCGTCCGGCCCGGTCACGATCAGTTCGAAGTCGCCGTTCTCGTCCACGCGGTACTGCGGGGCGAACGGGGCGTACCTGTAGTACACGGGAGCGCCGGGACGGACCTGCCGGTCGCTGACGATGCGCGGGGCCGGCAGCCCGGACAGGGCGTCGGCGAGGGCGTGGCCCAGCTCGACCACCGCGTCCTGATCCGGATAGATCGTCATGGCCTTGCCCACGGCTCCCGGGTCGACGTCGCCGGTGTTGAGCTCCATGAGCCTGCGGGAGGAGCGGGCGACCTTGAAGGCGTAGCCGGTGCCCGCCAGGATCGGCAACGCGCGGTCGAGGGTGTCGGCGAGCGTGCCGGGACGTGCGGAGACGTGGATTTTCCAGCCCTGTAAGGGAACGTCGTGGTGAGGGTCGTGGACGCTGATCCACGTGTCGTCCTCATATATTTCCCTACCGTTTGACTCGGCAAATTGGGTAAGGCGGTCGACCACATTACTGTCCACAGTCATCCCCTGAAACGGAGTACGTCGGCCTCACATGAGAAAAGGCCATCAGAACCGCGCCGATGGCCTTTCTCCAGCGCTTCACGTCACCACGCGTCACCGCGTGCGATCAGGCGCTTCACACAATGGACGGGCAGCACGGGAAGCTGCTGCACACCGTGCGCTTGCAGGTGTTGACGCAGGCCTGAGGGCCGTGGAGCAGCTTGTTCAGCTCGCCTTCGAAGTCGACGGCGAGATCTTCGTACTCCAGGACACCAGCGTCGCGGGGCTCCAGGGCGAGGACCGACATGAGGGCTCCTTCCTTGGCCGCCTATGGGCGGCCGACGTGGGGATCCGAGCCTCGGGAGTGCGCCGGTGGGCGCCTTTCCCGTGCCCTGCTCACGAGCGGAAATCGTGGGTACCTTCCCGCACCGCGAGCAAACGGATGCATTATGTGCATATATCCAGAAGCCTGTCCAGAGGGTGACCGTAACGCCCGCAATCCGTTTACATGCACCTTTACACCAGGAGTTCGATCTTCTAGATTGGCGTGCGTGATGGGGGGATCTCCGGTGTGCCTGTCGAACGGCGCCCTCGCGTGAGGCTCTGGCGGCGCAAACGCAGGACGAGCGTCCCGGATGACCGGTCGGGGCTCATGGTCGCGTACTGGGAGAGCCACGACGAGCACCTGCTGACCGCCACCCTCGGCACGGTCGCCCGCAAGCTGCCGTCCCTGGTGGCCGCCGCGCTGCGGTTGGCGTGGCAGGCCAGCCCTCGCGACACGGCCGTGGCCCTGCTGGGCAACCTGGCCGCCGGCTTCTTCACCGTCTTCGGCCTGGTGACCACATCCGACGTGCTGGCCTCGCTGTTCGCCGCCGGTCCCACACCCGATCGGGTACGCGCGGCGCTGCCCTCGCTGCTGCTCGTGGCCGCCGCCACAGGGTTACGCGGCGCGCTGCTGGCCGGCGCCGGATGGGCGCAGGCCCGGCTCAAACCGCTGGTCGAACGGCTGGCCGAGACCCGCCTGTTCGAGCTGACCACCCGGGTGGAGCTGGCCGCGTTCGACGACCACGACTTCCACAACGCGATGCGGCGGGCCCGCGACAGCGGCGTGCCCGACACCGCCACCGTGGTGGAGACGACGATCGCCGTGCTCACCGGCGCGGTCGGCGTGCTGGCCTCGGCCGTGGCGCTCGGCCTGCTGCACCCGATCCTCATGCCGTTGCTGCTGGTGGCGGCCGTGCCGGCGGGATGGGCCGCGGTGCGCATGGCGCGCCTCGGCTACCAGGCGTTCTACCGGCTGTCCACCGCGCGGCGGCGCAAGTTCATGTTGTCGGACCTGATGGCCGAGCGGCAGCCCGCCGCCGAGGTGCGGGCGTTCACGCTCAGGGACTTCCTGCTCGGCCAGTACGCCAAGGTGGCCGCCTTGGAGCAGGACGTCCAGCTCGACGTGGCGCGGCGGCGGACCGTGATCAAAGCGGGCGGTGACCTGCTGACCGGCGTGGCCACGGCCGGCGTGTACGTCGTGCTCGGCGTGCTGCTGGCCGTCGGCGTCATCCCGCTGTCGGTGGCCGGCGCGGCGGTGCTGGCGATCAGGACCGGCCAGGCGTCGCTCACCGCCCTCATCCAGACCATGAACCGGCTCTACGAGGCCGGCCTCTACTTCGGCGACTACCTCGCCTTCTGCGAGCTGGCCCGGGAGCGGATCCCCGCGCCGCCCGCCACGCCCGCACCCTCCGCGGAGCCGGCGCCGTTCCACCTGCTGACGGCCGAGAACGTCACGTTCACCTACCCCGGCGCCGACCGGCCCGCACTGTCGGGCGTCAGCGTGACGGTCGGCCGGGGCGAGGTCATCGCCCTGGTCGGCGAGAACGGCTCGGGCAAGACGACCCTGGCCAAGCTGCTGGCCGGGCTCTACCACCCGCAGGAGGGGACGATCAGCTGGGACGGCGTGGACCTCGCCGCGTTCGACGGCGACGCGCTGCGGCGGCGGATCTCCGTGATCGCCCAGGATCACACGCGCTGGCCGCTCACCGTCCGCGAGAACATCGTCATGGGACGCCCCCTGGAGGAGGAGCGGCTGGCCGCCGCCACCGCCGCGGCAGGCGCCGACGAGGTGGTGTCGCGGTTGCCCGACGGCTACGACGCGCTGCTCGACCGCCGGTTCCGGGGCGGCCACGACCTCTCGGGCGGCCAGTGGCAGCGCATCGCCGTGGCACGCGGCTTCTACCGCGACGCCGCGCTGGTCATCTTCGACGAGCCGACCTCGGCCCTGGACGCCCGTGCCGAACACGCCCTGTTCGAGCGCATCCGCGGCCACGCCGACGACCGCACCATCGTGCTCATCACCCACCGGCTGGCCAGCGTCCGCTACGCCGACCGCATCTACGTGCTCGACGGCGGCGCGATCGCCGAGCACGGCACGCACGCCGAGCTGATGGAGCGCGCCGGCCTCTACGCAGGCCTGTACGAGCTGCAGGCCTCGGCCTACCACCAGACGGTGCCGTGATCGTCGCCGAGTCGGCCTACCTCGCCGTGACCGCCGCGCTGCTGTTCGCGGCGCTGGGCAAGCTGCGCGACGTGCCCGGCTTCGCCCGGTCGGTGGCCGGCTACCAGGTGCTGCCGGACGGGCTGGCCGGGCCCGCCGCGGCGGGCGTGCTCGCGGCCGAGCTGGCCGCCGCCGGGCTGCTGCTCGTGCCGGGCGGTCGGCGGTGGGGCGCTGTGATGGCGGGCCTGCTGTTCGCGGCGTTCCTGGCGGCCATGGCCTCCGTCACGCGGCGCGGGATGGCCGTGGACTGCGGGTGCTTCGGCGGCCGTGACCTCGTCGGGGCCGGCACGCTGCTGCGTACGGGCCTGCTCCTGGCCCTCGCGGTGACGGCGGCCCTGGCGGGGCCGGTCGCGTTCGCGCCCGTCCAGCTTCCCGTGGCGGCGGCCCTGCTCGGGCTGGCCGTCCTGCCCGCGCGGCTGCTGCGGGTGAACAAAACCGCGTCCGGACCGCGCCCCGGCGCCCGCTTCGCGCTGGCCGGCGCGCCGGAGCCGGACGGCGACCGGGTGATGTACGCGCTGGTCTCGCCGGCGTGCGGGTTGTGCGAGGCGATGTTGCCGGAGTTCGCCGCGACGGCCGCCCGCCTGGAGGTCGTGCTGGTCAGCGCGGTGGACGGACACGGTGGCGACGGGCTGCCCATGGTCGTGGACCCGGACGTCTTCGACCGCAACGACATCCCGTGGCCGCCGTACGTCGTGGTGACCGACCGCGCCCGCACCGTCCTGGGGGCCGGCGGCGCGGCCACGCCCGCCCAGCTGGAGCAGATCCTGCACAACGCCGAAGCGGGCGCTCCCCGCCGCGAGCGTTGAGGTACTCGCCGGCGGAAAGGCACGGTACAGGCGGTGCCGGCACGTTCAGGGCCGTTCCAGCGTGAGCAGTGGCTCGGGGAACTCGGGCGCCGGTGCGCCGGGGTCCGCGGCGACGGCCTCCTCCAGGCGGCGGAAGCCGGCCTCCAGCTCGTCGGGAGTGAGCTGAGCGAAGAACGACAGGGTACGCAGGCGCAGCCGTTCGAGCATGTCGCCGCGGGTGCCCGCGGACGGCTCGGTCACCGTGCCGAAGCCGGCGACGCGCCAGCCGTCCGACGTGAACATGGCGATGACCTCGTGCAGCGGCTGGAACAGCGAGGCGTCCGCCTCGTAGCCGCGAGGGAAGTGCTCCAGCCACCACGGCCTCGGATGGTGGTCGCGGAAATTCGCGCGCAGCAGCAGCCGGCCGCCGGGCCTGAGCACCCTGGCCAGCTCCCGGACCGCCGCCGGCTTGTCCTGGACGTGGTGCCAGGACAAGAACATGAGAGCGTAGTCGGCGCTGCCGGACGGCACCGGCATGTCCTCGGCGGAGCCCGCCAGATACCGCACATCGGGATGCGGGGCGTGCGCCTGCGCCGTCTCGCGCATGCGGACCGACGGCTCGACCCCGGTGACCGGCCCGAACGCTGTCGCCAGCGCGGGGGTGAACCTGCCGGTCCCCGAGCCGACGTCCAGCCCCGCCAGCGGACGCCGCTCGGGCAGCACCGCTGCGAAGGCGCTGATCCAGGTCCGCAGCTGCCGCTCGTTGAGCGCGCGGCCGCGCGCGTAGTCCTGGTGCTGCTCCGCGTCGTAGTCGATCCGCCTCATCGCAGCTCCCGCACGCCAGTCGGACTCCCCGAACCGTCAGCCCGATATATCGAGTTGATACATCGTCACGATAGGCAGGGCCGCGTCATGCCGCAAGACCGGAATGTCGGACGGGCGTACCCGAAGCATCGACAAAACGTGGTGGCGGCCCCGGCCGCCACGCCGCCACCACCGCCCTCATCGTGTCACGTGTGGTCCTTGCTCTTGTTCCAGTCGCACTTCGGGTAGCTCGAGCCGTGGACGGATCGGAAGTTGGCCACGGACATCCACCCGTACGTCCTGGTGCCCTTGACCCGCCCGTAGACCCAGAGATTGCCGTAGGAGTTCTTCGTCCAGCAGTGGAAGTAGAGCACCTGACCCTTGTGCATCCGCCTGACGTTGCAGGTGCGCGTGACCGGCTTTCTCTTGAGGTTGTACGACCCCTTCATGACGCCCCAGCCGTCGTCCAGGTTCGGGCCGCTGGCCGAGACCGTTATGCACGGTATCGATGTCGCGGCCTGGGCGGCCGGGGCGCTCACCAACGCCAGGCCCGCGATCGCGCCGGCGGTCGCGAGCACTGCCGTGGATGTGCTGAGGTAACGCATACGGTTCCCTTCTCCGCTGACTCGTCCCTCGTGAAAGGGGGACATCCCGGAGAAGTGTGGGACTCCTCGTGTTGAGGATCTGTTGAAGATCTGTTGCATCCGGACGACGGTCAGATCCGGGGCCCTCCCGGCCGCCCGCGGAGACCGGCGGTCGGGCACCACCACGCACGTAGAGCCCGGGGCTGTCGACCACGCCGCCCTCGTGCAGCAGCAGGCCCTTCGCGTCGATCACGGGCACGTCGAGGCTAGCGGCACGCGATCGGCGGGCTAGGGCCATGGGTGAGCCTTGACGTCGTGTCATCTCCGCCCGCTGCGCACACGCGACCAGCGGGCGGAGGAAGCAAGGCAATCCCTACATCGAAGGAATGGCTCATGACGTCTGTCCTTGGAAAGCTCAGCGACCGGCTGCTGGCGATGGTCGTCCCGCAGGAGAGCGCCGCGGCCGTGGAGTGCTACTACATCTACAAGTGCATATACCCCATCAGGCTCCGCGCCCGCTGCTGTGACGGAAGCTGCGGCAAGTACGAGATCATCAGCGAAAACGGCTGCTGACGGCCGACCTCGAACGTGCCCGCCCGTCCCGCCACGACGCCCGGTCGAGCTGAGGCCGTCCGAACGTGACGGGCAGGCATGCCCGCGACATACCTGGAACATACCGCCATCGACCAGGATTCCGGTCGGAGGTGGGGGATGTTCACATTGCTGGGACGTCTGGCGGTAACGGATGGCGGCGGCCGGGCGATCACGGTCCGGGCCGCCAAACAGCAGGCGGTGCTCGCCGTACTCATCCTGCGTCCGGGCGAGGTGGTCACCCTCGACCGGCTGATGGCCGAGCTCTGGCAGCACGAGCCGCCCGCCACGGCGAAGGCGAGCGTGCAGACGTACGTGTACCGCCTGCGGCGCACGCTGTCCCCGCTCGCCGCCGACGGCGTGGATCTGGCCACCGTCGGAAACGGCTACACCTTGATCGTCCCAGACCGGGCGGTCGACGTCAGGGTGTTCGAGGCGGCCGTCGCCGAAGGGTCGGACGCCCTGACGGAAGGCGAGGCGGGAGCCGCGGTCAAGCTGCTGCGGGAGGCTCTGGCGCTCTGGCGCGGCCCCGTGGTGCCGGAGATCGACGTCGAGCTCGTCCGCTGCGAGCGCCGCCGCCTGGAGGAGCTCCATCTGACCGCGCGCGAGTTGTGCGCGGAGGCCGAACTGCGGCTCGGCCACCACAACCGCGTCATCCCGGAGCTGGAACGGCTCGTCGAGGCCCATCCTTTCCGCGAGGCCTCGTGGGCGATGTTGTTGCGGGCGCTGGCCGGCCGTGGCCGCCGTGCCGAGGCGCTGGCCGCCTACCGCCGGCTACGCGACATCCTCGGCTCCGAGCTCGGCATCGAGCCGGCCGACGCGCTGCGCCGCCAGCACCAGGAGATCCTGCAGGGTGACGGCGTCCTCGTCATGGAGTAGGCCGGGTCCGGCCACCGGTCACGAGCCCACCGTGGTGGGGATGATGTGATCGCTGTCGGCCACCGCGCCGTCCGCGTCGAGCAGGAAGACGGTCGGGTAGCCGGCGACCTTGAACGCCGACTGCACCGGGCCCTGGGGCTCCTCGGTGACGACGCTCGCCACCTGCGCGAGGTGTTCGACGTACGGCGCCGCGTCCTCGTCGGAGCCGGCGGCGACCACGGCGAGCACCGCGTCCGGCGTCCGCCGTGCGGCCTCGACGAAGTGGGGCAGCAGGTCCTTGCACGGCTTGCAGCCCGGCGAGAAGAAGCCCACCATGGCGGGGCCGCCGAGCAGTTCCCCCGAGATCGGCTCGCCGTTCGTGGTCGTGGCCGCGAAGTCCGGGATCCTGTCACCCCGCGCGAGCCCTCCCGTCGTCATCGGCTCAGGGAAGTCCTGCCGGCCGCTCTGCTCACGGAGCCGGCGGATCACGCCTACGGTCAGCAGCAGATTCACCATGCACAGCAGACCGACCAGCACGACCGCGGCGACCAGATAAGGCATCACACACTCCCCGACGTTTCCATGAACAGCCCAGCGATGTCGTCGAAGGCGATCAGCACGATCGCCCCCGCCAGCCCGGCCGGCACCGCCACCGCCAGTCCGGCGGCGGCCGGCGATCCGCCGGAGTGGATCAGGCCCGCGCCGCCCAGCGCCACCACGAGCAGCAGCAGGGCGTTACGGACCAGGTGCACCCGCCCGAGAGGGGTCGCGGAGAGGCCGAAGCAGCGGCACGGCGCGCGTACGCCCTTCCGGATCGACATGATGATCACCAGCGTGAATCCGGCGAGCAGGATCGTGCTCAGGACAAGCCCCGCCTGGGGGATCGGCATGAGGACCGCCGCCACCGCCTCGCCGGCCGCCACCGCACCGGCGGCCGGGAGGCGGAATCCCTCCGGCAGCATCGTCAAGGACGCCGCGAACGACCGCACGGCCGCACCGCTGCGCAGCTTGGTGAACGCGGAGACCGCGAAGACGACCCCGAGCAGGACTTGGCATGCGACGAGCAAGAGATCCACGACAGGACATGGTGTCCGGTTCGTCTAGCGCGTCTCTAGCGCGCCGCTGGCGTCGAGCCCGGCAGCGTCGCCCGAGCCGTCTGGATCGGCGGGCCGAGGTGTGCGGCGGTTCTCAGGAGAGGAACGCCTGACGCCCGGTCGTCATGACCGTATGCGCCACGCCCTTATACTCCGCGGATATACCTCCAGTGTATAGTCGCCGTCATGACAGTCCCCTTGGCGCTGCTGGGCCTCCTGGACCGCGAGCCCAGCTACGGCTACGACCTGAAGCGCGACTACGACACCTACTTCGGCAGGGGGAAGCCGCTCCCTTTCGGGCAGGTCTATTCGACGCTCGCCCGCCTGGCCAGGGACGGCAAGGTCACGGCCGGCCAGAGCGAGCGCGGCGACGGCCCCGACCGCAAGCGTTACGCCATCACCCCGGAAGGCAGGCACGAGGTGGGGGCGTGGCTGGCCGAGCCGGTGGCGGCGGAGCCGTACCTGCAGACGGTGTTGTTCACGAAGGTGGTGCTGGCGCTGATGCTGGGCCACGACGCGCAGCGCTTCCTGGACCTCCAGCGCGCCACGCACATGCGGCGCATGCGCGAGCTGTCGGAGGTCAAACGGGGCGGCGCTCTCGTGGACGCCCTGCTGGCCGATCACGGCATGTTCCATCTGGAGGCCGACCTGCGCTGGATCGACGTGACCGCGGCCCGGCTGGGCGCGCTGGCGGAAACGGTCCGGCCCGCATGACCGTTGACGCCCTTCCCGTGCCGGGCCCGCTGCTGGAGGCCCGTTCCATCGACCGTTCGTACGGCCGGACGCCGGCGTTGCGCGAGGCGAGCCTGTTCGTGGCGGCGGGTGAGATTCTGGCGATCATGGGCCCGAGCGGTTCCGGCAAGTCCACGCTGCTGCACTGCCTGGCCGGGATCTTCAGCCCCGACAAGGGCGAGGTCTGGTTCGACGGGCGGCGGCTGGACACCCTGAGCGACGCCAGGCGGTCCGAGCTGCGCCGCACCGCGTTCGGCTTCGTCTTCCAGTTCGGCCGGCTGGTGCCGGAGCTCACGGTGGCCGACAACGTCGCCCTCCCGCTGCTGCTCGGCAAGGTCGGGCGCAGGCAGGCCTACCAGCGGGCGGACGGCTGGCTGCGGCGGCTGGAGCTGGACGAGCTGGGCGGCCGGCGTACGGGCGAGCTGTCCGGAGGGCAGGCGCAGCGCGTGGCGATCGCCAGGGCGCTGGTGACACGGCCCAAGGTGATCTTCGCGGACGAGCCCACCGGCGCGCTCGACTCGCTCACCGGAGAAAGGGTCATGGAGCTGCTCGTCGGCCTGGCCCGTCAGGAGGGCACGACCGTGGTCGTGGTGACCCACGACGCCCGCGTCGCCGCCTGCACCGACCGGGAGGTCGTGGTGCGCGACGGCAGGATCACCGATCCCTACGCCGGCGAGGCCGTGCGATGACCTTGTGGCTGGGCCTGCGGCTGTCGTTGCGCGGCGGCCGGGAGGCGGCCGTCCGGCTGGTGCTCGTCACCGCCGCCGTCGCGATGGGGGTGACGGTGCTGCTGTCCACGGTGTCGCTGTTCAACGCCTTCCAGGTGACCGCGGGCCGGCCCTGCTGGGAGTGCACGACCGGCTCCGCGCCGGGTGGCTGGGCGCTGGGCGCCACCCCGGGCGCCGTGTTGTGGAACCACCGCCAGGACTCCTACGCGGGCCGCCCGATCAAGCGTCTCGACGTCGCCGTGCTCCACGCGGGAACACCCGCGCCGAGGCTTCCCGGCATCCCTGCGCTGCCCGGAGCGGGGCGGCTCTACGTCTCGCCGGCGCTCGCCGCGTTGATGGAGACCGTGCCACGGGAGCGACTCGCCGACCGCTTCCCGGGCACCCGTACGGGGCTGATCGGGCGGGCGGCGCTGTCCGGCCCCGACGACCTGGTCGTCGTCGTGGGCCGGACCCCCGACGAGCTTGCCGCCATGGCCGGCACCGTGGCCGTCGACGCCGTCGCCACCACCCCGGCCGCCGACGACACCACGGCGCTGTACGAGCACGGCTTCGGCATCGCCGCCGTCGGCCTGATCGTTCCGCTGCTCGTCCTCATCGGCACGGCCACGCGCCTGGCCGCCGCCCGCCGCGAGGCGCGCTTCGCGGCGATCAGGCTGGCGGGCGCCACCGCGCGCCAGATCAACACGATCGCGTCGGTCGACGCGGCGCTCGGCGCGCTCCTGGGCGCGCTCGCCGGCATCGCGGTCTTTCAGGCGGTGCGTCCCGCCCTGGCCGGCGTCGCCATCACCGGCTCCCGCTTCTTCCCCGACGTGGTCGCGCCCACCGCGCTCCAGTACGCCGCCGTGGTCGCGGGCGTGCCGCTCGCCGCCGCCGGCGCCGCCCTGTGGTCGCTGCGCCGGGTGCGGATCACGCCGCTCGGCGTGGCAGGCAAGGTACGGGCCTCCGCTCCGGGATGGTGGCGGATCGTCCCGCTCGTGGCGGGGCTGGGACTGTTCGCGGGCCCGGTGTTCGCGGACGGCAGGGAACCGGACGCGGTGCTCGTCGACGTCGGCCTGGCGCTGATCATGGTCGGTCTCGTGGTGGCCGGACCCTGGCTGACGATGCTGGCCGCGCGGCTGGTCGCCAGGGTCACGCCCGGCGCGGCGACGCTGCTGGCCGCCCAGCGGCTGGCGGCCGACCCCAAGGGCGCCTTCAGGTCGGTGAACGGCATCGTGCTTGCGGTCTTCATCGGCACGGCCGTCGCCGGCATCGTCCCCGCCGTCGTCTCGGGCCAGCGGGCCGCGGGCGGCGGCACGCTGAACACCGTCATGCGGGCGTCGTTCGGCTACGCCGAGGTCGCCCCGGGCCTGCCCCTGCCGCCTGACACGGCATCCGAGCTGCTCGCCGAGATCCGCGCCCGTCCCGGCGTCACCGTCCTGCCGATCCACCGCAGGGCCGACACGCCGCCCTGGCCCGGCGGCCCCCCGCCGTGCGACCCGGGCCCCGGCTGCCGGCCCGACTTCCTTCTCGCTCACGTGGTCGACTGCGACGCCCTGGCCCGATTCCCCGCGCTCGGCCGGTGCGTCCCGGGCATCCGCGCGGTGGCGGCCGACTTCAACCGGCTGCTGACCGGCGACAACATGCTCTCCGTCGACCGCAACCTGCCGCTCGTCGACCCGGCCAACACGGCCGCGCCCGCCGCCTCGGCCGGCCTGCCCCTGGCGGCGGTGCTGATCAGCGCCGACGACCCGGCCGTCCTCGAAGAGATCCGTACGCTGCTCACCCCGTACGTCGCCCGCGCCGGCAGCGCCGAGACGCCGCTGACGTTCGCCGAGGTCGCCCAGGCCCGCGCCGTGCTCCTCGACCAGGCCGAACGCGTGGCGCTGGCCATCGTCGCGCTGACCCTGCTGGTGGCGGGCTGCGGCCTGCTGGTGGCGGTCACCGGCGGCGTGGTGGAGCGCAGGCAGCCGTTCACGCTGCTGCGGCTGTGCGGCACGCCCACGCGGACGTTGTCGAGGGTGGTGCTGCTGGAGACGGCCGTCCCCATGGTGCTGGCGGCCCTGGTGGCGGCGGCCGCCGGCTTCGGCGTGGCCGAGCCGTTGATCGACCAGCTGGCCATCAAGAGCGCGCCGCCGGCGTTGCCGGGCCCCGCCTACTTCCTGACCCTCGGCGGCGGGCTGCTGGCCGCCATGGCGGTGATCACCGCCGGCCTGCCGCTGCTCAAGCGCGTGACCGCCCCCGACAATGCCCGCTTCGAATAGGGCCCGCATCGACCAGGGCCCGCTCTGAACAGGCCCGCTTGGAACAGGACTGCCGATGACCATGACCCTCCTCCGGCGGATGGCCGCAGCGCTCGTAGCGGCACTGGCCGGCGCCCTCCTCGTCGCGGCGCCGGGGAGCGGCGTCGCCCCGGCGCGAGCCGCCGAAGGCCGCTACGCCGCCGACATCAGGCGCACCGAGTACGGCATCCCGCACATCTCCGCGAAGAACCACGGCGGCCTCGGCTACGGCTACGGCTACGCGTTCGCGCAGGACAACCTGTGCGTCATGGCCTCGTGGGCGCTCACCCTGCGCGGCGAGCGGTCGCGCCACTTCGGCGCCGAGGCGATGTCGGACGACGTCACCGACCCGATCTCCAACCTGGCCAGCGACGTGTACTACAAGAGCGTCGAGGCGTCGGGCGCGCTGCGCCGGGTGCTCGCCCGCCCCGCGCCCCACGGCCCAAGCACCGCACTGCGCGCGCTCGTGGACGGCTACGTCGCCGGGTTCAACCGCTATCTGAGCGAAACGGGCGTGGCCAGGCTGCCCGACCCGGCCTGCCGGGGCAAGGCGTGGGTCGGCCCCATCACCGCCACGGACGTCTGGATGAACCTGCTCGACCTCGGCCGCCTGGGAGGCAGCTCCCAGTTCAAGGAGGCCATCGCCGCCTCCGGGCAGGCGGAGGAGAAACGTCCCTCGAAGAGGGTGACCGCCCCCGGCAGCAACGCCTACGCCATCGGGCGCGAAGCCACCCGCGGCGGCCACGGCATGCTGCTGGCCGACCCCCACTTCCCGTGGAACGGCAGCCGCCGCTTCTACCAGGTCCACCTGACCATCCCGGGCGTGCTCGACGTGGCGGGCGGCAGTCTCTACGGCACCCCCATGGTCCAGATCGGCCACAACGCGAGCATGGCCTGGACGCACACCGTCTCCCACGCCCAGCGCTTCACCCTCTACCAGCTCGAGCTGGCGCCGGGGCAGCGCACCACGTACCTGGTGGACGGCAGGCCGGAGCCGATGGGCCGGCAGGAGGTCACGGTCACCGTCCGGGACGCCCAGGGCGCGGTCAAGCCCGTCACCACCACCCTGTACACCTCCCGGTACGGCCCGGTGCTGGCGAACGGCTGGACGGAGGAGACGGCGGTCGCCCTGGCCGACGCCAACGCCGTCAACCTGCGCTTCGCCGACGAGTGGCTGGCCATGAGCGCCGCCCCCGACGTGATCGCCCTGCGGCGCGCGCAGGAGACGTACCAGGGCATGCCCTTCGTCTACACGCTCGCCACGGACGTCGGCGGCCAGGCGTACTTCGCCGACGCCTCGGTCGTCCCGCACGTCACCGACGAGCAGGCGGAGCGCTGCCGCGCCAAGGACGACCCCGAGCCGCTCATCCTGGACGGCTCCACGTCGGACTGCCTGTGGGGCGAGGACGCGGACGCGATCGAGCCGGGCATCTTCGGCCCGGCCGCCCAGCCCCGGCTGGTCCGCGCCGACTACGTGGCGAACGCCAACGCCAGTCCCTGGCTGACCAATCCCGAGGCCCCGCTCACGGACTATCCGCACATCTACGGCAACGTCCGTACGATGCGGGACCTGCGGACCCGGGTCGGCCTCGACATGATCGCGCAGCGGCTGTCGGGCGACGACGGGCTCGGCGCGCCCGGCTTCACCCTGGAGACCCTCCAGAAGGCGGCCACCGGCAAGCGCAACCTGAGCGCCGAACTGCTCCGCCGCGATCTGCGCACGTTGTGCCGGGCCGAGCCCGTGATGACGGCGAGCGACGGCGAGAAGGTCGACGTCCGCCGGGCCTGCGCCACGCTGGCGGCCTGGGACGGGCGGGCCCGCCTCGGCAGCCGGGGCGCGATCCTGTGGCGGGAGTTCTTCATGGGTCTCAACGGCCCGCAGAAGCGGCCCGACGGGTCGATCGCCCCGCCGAGGAGCTGGTGGAAGGTGCCGTTCGACGCCGAGCACCCGCTCACCACGCCGCGCGGGCTCGACATCACCGTTCCGGTGGTGCGGACCGCGCTGGCCGACGCGGTGCGGTTCTTCACGGCCAACGACGTCCCGCTGACGCTCACGCCGGGGCAGGCCCAGCGGTACGGCGCCGTCGCGGTGCCGGGATGCACCGAGGGGGAGGGCTGCTTCGACCGGATCCGTACCGGCGGCCCGCTCGGGAAGGACGGCCGCTACCCGGAGGTCAACGCCGGCTCCAGCTTCATGATGGCCGTGGAGCTGACCCCGGAGGGGCCGCGCACCCGTACCGTGCTGACGTACTCGTTGTCGGCCAACGCGGCCTCGCCGCACCACGCCGACCAGACCGAGCTGTTCTCGCGCGGCCAGTGGGTGAGCGAACGGTTCACCGAGGCCGAGATCCAGGCGAGCCCGCAGTTGGTGACGACGTCGCTGCGCTAGCGGGCGCGGGCGTCGCGGCGCTCACTCCGCTCGTTCGCCGGGGGACTCGACCGTGGCGGGCAGACGCGCCGCCCGCTTCTTGCTGGTCTGGACGTCGACGTCGGCGGCCTCCCGGACGTCCCAGAAGTTGTACTTGAAGGCCCGATGGACCTCCGGGTCCGTGATGCGGAGCATGGTCTCGTCGTTCTCGCGCAGCGATGAGGGATTGAGATTCATGCTGCCGGTGAAGACCACCTTCTGGTTGATTGATCTCGCATCCGGAGAAGGTCACGGCCGTGATCGGATCGGCGATCTGCTCCGTGAAGGGGGACTGACCCCGATACCGCGTGTTCTTGCACGACGAGCATTGATGCGCGCCGTGCATCTTTGTAGGGTCTTCTGAGTGACCTCGACCGAGAACAAGGACGTGCTGATGGCCGAAGACAGCTTGACCGAGGAGTCTCCGAGCGTGAACCCCACGGAGATGCGGCGGATCCTGCCGGCGGAGCTGGTGGAGCGTGGGCGTTGCCCGTTCGATCCGCCGCCGGGCCTGCGAGGCGAGAGCGCGGTCCGGCCGCTGGACCTGCTGAACGGCGCACGGGCGTGGCTGGTGACGGGGTTCGAGGAGGCCCGTACGGTGCTGTCGGACGCGCGTTTCAGCGCCGACAAGGTGCGCCACCGGGACGCGACGTCGCTGCAGCCGCACGAGGTGTCCGAGATGGAGGCGCAGCCGCGCAAGCCGGAGGTGGCGGAGCGGCAGGACGGGCTCTTCGTCTTCATGGACCCGCCGGAGCACACCCGGTTGCGCCGGCTACTGACGGGCCAGTTCACGGTGCGGCGGATGCGGGAGCTGGAGTCGCGGGTGAGGGAGATCGCGGTCGAGCACATCGAGGCGATGAAGGCGGCGGGCACGCGGGCCGATCTGGTGCCGGCGTTCGCGCTGCCGCTGCCGTCGCTGGTCATCTGCGAGTTGCTGGGCGTGGACTACGCCGACCGCGAGCTGTTCCAGAAGCGTATGTCGATCGGGCTGAACGCGAACGCGACCCCGGAGGAGCAGGCCGTCGCGCGCGCCGAGCTCTACGCGTTCATGCAGCGGCTGGTGGCGGGCAAACGCGCGAACCCCGCCGATGACCTGCTGTCCGGGCTCGTCCACGACGCCGACCCGCCCCTGACGGACGCGCAACTGGTCGACGTCGCGCTCATCCTGCTCAACGCGGGCCACGAGACCACGGCGAACATGCTGGGTCTGGGCATGTTCGCGCTGCTGGAGCACCCCGACCAGCTCGCGGCGCTGCGTGCCGACCCCGGCCTGATCGACAACACGGTGGAGGAACTGCTGCGGTTCCTGTCGATCATCCAGCTCGGGGTCAGCCGGGTCACCACGGAGCCGGTGACGCTGGGCGGCGTGGACCTCCCGGCCGGCGCGACCGTCGTGATCGCCACGCCCGAGGTCAACCGTGACCCGCGGCACTGGTCCGATCCCGACGCGCTCGACGTGCACCGCTCGCGCGCCCCGCACCTGGCCTTCGGCCATGGGATCCACCAGTGCCTGGGTCAGCAGCTGGCCCGGGTCGAGATGCGGACAGGGCTGGGCGAGCTGATCTCCCGCCTGCCGGATCTGCGCCTCGCGGTCCCGGCCGACCAGGTGCCGGTCCGCAACGAGATGCTCATCTTCGGCGTGCACGCGCTGCCGGTCACCTGGTCCTGAGAACCGGCCCGGGGCACCGCCCCGGGCCCCTCACCCCCCGCCGCTGCCGAGCTTCTGCGCGACCGCGCGGGCCGTCTCCAGCGCGCCCGCGGTCAGCCTGCCCTCGGCGTCCTCGGTGACGGAGCGGCCGTACTCGACCTCCACCACCGCGTTGCTCACCCGGACCCCCACGACCGCCTTCGTGGGCCCCCTGTCGCTGCCCTCCAGCGTGTACGCGGTGACATAGGAATCGTCCCCGACCGCCGGCTCGGCCTTGGTGTAGCCCCGGGGGATGAGCGACGCCTCGTGCCGGCGGGCGACGAACTGCTCGTGCGCCTGCGTCACCCCGTCGGGGAACACCTTGGTGTACACCTTCAGCCTGAAGGTCATGTTGGTGGGAAGCCCGGCCCCGTACGAGGGCAGGGTCGTCCACTCGCACTCCTCCTTGTAGATCTTCTGCTGCTTGGGGAAGATCACCAGCTTGGTCAGCAGTTCCTCGCCGAGGAGCTCGCACGGGTCGACGTCGCCGGAGAACTTCGCCTCACCGGTCGGGGGCGGCTCGCTCGTCGGGGGCTGCGTGCTGGGCGGCTGTGTGCTGGGCGGCGCGGACGAGGGCTTCGTCCGCGCCGCGACGGGTTCGCTCGGCGGCGCGGGCGGCGGCTCCTGCCTCGTCAGCAGGAAGGCGACCGTGAACACCATCAGCACGAGCACCGCCATGGCCCCGCCGAGGAGGCCGGGCGTGACCCGGACGCCGCCGGGCCGGGGGGAGCGGGGCGGGGTGGGTACCTCGTTCATGTGGTTCCGTGGCGCGGGGCTCCGGTCGTCCGCGGAGCCCGGGGAACGCCACTCCTCCTCTCGGGGACTTCTGGGTGGACGCCGCGCGCATCAGCCGGTCTCCGCCGACGGGACATCCCTGAGCGCGTCCACGATCGCGCGGGCCACCTTGACCGCTCGGTCCTGGTGCTCGGGTTTCAGCTCGGCACTGTCGGCGGCGGCCGAGTCGATCTCGACGACGAGGTTGCTGACGCGTACCCACACGATGCTGTGGGCCTGCGGGAACGCGGTCGACCACCAGTTCTGGGCGAAGGCCCCGTCTCCGAGGCCTTCGAGCTCGCGCACGGCCTGGTAGGTGCTGCCCTGCGCGCTGCCCTTCTTGGAGTCCTGCGCACGCTTCCTGCTGGTCAGGATCTTCCGCGCCGTCGCCACCTGCGGCGAGTGCGTGATCTGGATGTCGACGACGTCCTTGAACATGCCGACCGCCCAGCCGCACTTGGTGGTGTCGAGGCCGCCCGCACGCCTGCGTACCCCTGGCATGATCTTCTCGGCCTCCTGGTCGCTCACCAGCCGGCAGGCCTCGGGCGCCGCGGCGAAGCGACCGTCCCCCTTCGGCGCGGGCGCGGGCGTGGTCGCCGGGGTGGAAGCCGGCGGACGCGGGGTGGAGACCGGCGGGTGCGAGGAGGACGGGGCCTGGGCGATCGGCGTGTTCCTCGGGGGCTCGGTGGTGGCGGACGTGTTGACCAGGACCACCGCCGTGATGGCGACGGCGGTGGCGGCGGCCAGGCCGCCGAGCACGACGGGAAGCCTGCTCTTCCTGGAGGCGACCGGCACCGTGGTCGCCGTCATCACCGAGCGGCGCGCCGGCAGGGGAGCGGCGATCGGCTGGAGTGCCGCTCTTACCTGCTGCGGGTGGGGGCGCGCGGCCGGGTTCTTGTCCAGCATCGCCGCCAGCAGCCCGCCGAACGGCCCCGCGCTGACCGGTGGCGGCGGAGGCTGGGTGAGCACCGCCGCGACGATCGCCATGGGGGAGTCGCGGTGGAAAGGGCTGCGCCCCTCCACCGCCGTGTACAGGGTGGCGGCCAGCGACCAGAGATCGGAGGCCGGCCCCGCGGGCTCGCCGCGCAGGCGTTCCGGCGCGACGTACCCCGGTGAGCCGGCCGCCCCCGGCCGCTCGGCCGCCGCGGTCGCGCTCGGGGTGTCGTCGATGTGCGCGGCGATGCCGAAGTCGGTGAGGACGGCCTCGCCGGAGTCGGTCATCATCACGTTGCCCGGCTTCACGTCCCGGTGCAGGATCCCGCGCCGGTGCGCCGCCTCCAGCGCGTCGAGCACCCGCAGCCCGATGGACGCGACCTGGCCGGGCGGCAGCCTGCCGCTCTCCCGCAGCAGGTCGGCCAGCGACCGGCCGGGGAGCAGGTCCATGACGATCCACGGTTGTCCCTGCTCGGCGAGGACGTCGTGCACGGTGATGATCGCCGGATGGTTCAGTGACGCCGCCGCGCGGGCCTCGCGCAGCGTGTCCGTGAGCGCTCTGTCCCTCCTGGCCGGGTCGGCGGGCAGGCGCACCTCCTTGACCGCGACCTCGCGGCCCAGCACGGTGTCGCGGGCCCGCCACACCGTGCCCGCGCCGCCCGCGCCCAGGGGAGCGAGCAGCTGGTATCGCCTGGCGATCACGTGCATGGGTCAGGCCTTGGCGTCGAGGTTCTGGACGAGGTGCTTGATCGCCTTCTCCGTCTTCTCGCGCAACCCCGGCTCCTTCTCGACGTTGCGCGTGAAGCGGATCTCACCCACGATGTTGCTGGTCCTGAACACCGAGTAGACCGAGGACTTCTTGGTGCTGAACGTGGTCTCGCTCTTCTCCCAGCCGACGGCCCCGTCGCCGGCGCCGGGGATCTCGAAGACCTCGCCCTGCTCGCCGCCGCTGCCGCCGCGTCCGGCCTCCGACTCGGCCTTGGCCCTGGCGCCCTGCACGTGTTCCTCGGCCAGCTTGGTCTCGTAACCGTCGCCCTGCTGCGGATAGAGGAAGAGCGTGAGGTTGAGCGAGAGGCTCTTGTCGTCGCGCGGCTTGCTCCACGTGCATTTGACGGTGGGCTCCACGCTGCTGGTCATGTACTTGCCCACGACCTCGGTGGCCTGGTCTCTGGTGAGCAGCTGGCAGGGCCGGGGGATCGCGGTGAACTTGCCGGGCGTGCGCGCGACGGGCGTGCCCGTGGCGGTCGGCGTGGGCGCCGCCGTCGTCGGGCCTGTCGCTGTGGTAGGTCCTGTGGGCGGTGTCGTGGGGGCCCCGGTGCTCACCAGGGTGGTGGGCGGGGCGGCGGGCGGGGTGCTGGTCAGGATGAGCGCGACCGCCGTCACGAAGAAGGCGAGCACGGCCGCGGCGGACCCGTACACCGGGAGTTCGGGCAGCACCCAGGACACCTGGTGCGAGCCCGCGGGCATAGTGGCGGCGGTGCCGCCGGTGAAGGGCTGCAGGGCCGCCCTCAGCGCCACCGTGTCCGGGCGCCGTGCGGGCTCCTTCTCCAGCAGCCGCATGAGCACGGGCCCCAGCGCGCCCGCCCGCTGGGGTGGCCTGGGCGGCTCGGTCATCACCGCGCCGTGCGTGGCCATGGCGGTCGGACGCGCGAACGGCGGCACGCCCTCGACGGCGGTGTAGATCGTCGCCCCGAGCGACCAGAGGTCGGCGGCGGGCCCGGCGGCCCGGCCGGGCTCCTCGGTGAGCGCCTCGGGAGCGGTGTACCCCGGTGTCCCCATCGGCGCGCCGCCCTGTTGCCCGCCGGCTCTGGTGGCGATGCCGAAGTCGGACAGCAGGATGCGGCCGTCGTCGGCGAGCAGCACGTTGCCCGGCTTGACGTCGCGGTGCAGCAGCCCGCGCGTGTGCGCGGCGGCCAGCGCGGACAGCACGAACAGCCCGATCGAGGAGGCCCACTGAGGTGAGAGCGGCCCGCCCGACTTCACGACCTCGTCGAGGGAGCGGCCCTTGACGAGCTCCATGACGATCCACGGCTCGGCCCCCTCCACGACCACGTCGTGGATCGCGACCACGGCGGGATGCCTGACCTGGACCGCGACGCGCGCCTCGTGCAGGGTGCGCTCGCGCAGCCGTGCGTGGTCGTCAGGGGACAGGTTCGCGGGCAGGTGCACCTGCTTGACCGCCACCTCGCGCCCGATCACCGTGTCGTGGGCGCGCCATACGACACCCATCCCGCCCCTGCCGATCTGCGCGATCAACTGGTAGCGCCCGCCCACGAGTCGTGGCTGGTTCACCGCATCATCACCCCTGGCGTCCTAGCGCCGCCGCGACCCATCGGGCGGCGTCACGCGCGCCCTTGCGCATGGCCTCGTTGTCGCCGATCTTTTTCACATCGACGTATCTGATCTGCATCACGACGTTGCTCATACGGAAGATCACGTCGTGCCGTTCCACCTGGCCCTTGTTGCTGATGAGCTCGTAACTGAACGCCTCGTCACCGATGCCGTTGACTTCCGTGTACGCCTTGCTCTCCTGGATGACGGCGTTCTCCATGCCGATGTCAGGCCACTTCCACGTGATCTTCGAGCCGGACTCGGCGCCGTTGAGCATGTTGACGAACTTCTCCGATGCCTCGTCCACGCTGCGTCCCCAGGCGCTCTCCAGCGTGACCGGCTTCGCCGGGACGACGGCGACGCCGTTGCCGTGCGCCGTCCACGCGCAGCCTTCGCCCTCGCTCGTGCCCTTGGGGGAGGCCTTCGGGACCAGCGAGCGCACCTGGGTGGGGGTCAGAAGGGCGCACACGTCCACGGGCCCGCCGAACCTCGCGGCCGTCGCCGTGGCGGAGGGTGTCGCCGCAGGAGTCTGAACGGGGGCGGAGGTGGCGGCAAGCGTGCCGGTGGTCGCGGTGGTCGCGGTGGGCTGCGGGGTGGCCGGCGCCGATCGCGGCAGGAGCGCGACGGTGGCCGCCACGGCCGCCACGGCCGCGACCAGGCCGGCGCCGACGAGGACCGGCCCGCGCCTGCCGTCCCTGCGCGGTACGGTCAGGGGCCCAGATGAGGGCCCAGATGGGGACGCGGATGGAGGCGCGGACAGGGATGCGGTCATGGGCCCTGACGGCGGGGCGGCGCCCTGCCCGCCTTCCGTCACCTGCCGCAGCAGGTGGGCTGCCAGCCGCGCATCGGGGCGCTGGTACGGCTCGCGCGCCAGCAGGTGCATGAGCACCGGGCCGAGCCGTCCGGCACGCTGGGGAGGCCGGGGCGGCCGGGTCAGCGCGTCGCGCAGCACCGCCATGGGTGAGGTGCCGGTGTAGGGGGCCTGGCCCTCGACCGCGGAGTAGAGGGTGGCGCCCAGGGACCACAGGTCGGAGGCCGGGCCGCCGCGCTCGCCGCGCAGCCGCTCCGGGGCGATGTAGCCGGGGGAGCCGACGAGCAGGCCCGACTCGGTGATCGTGGCCTGGTCCTCCAGCCGGGCGATGCCGAAGTCGGTGAGCACCACTCGTCCGTCGTCGGTCAGGAACACGTTGGCCGGTTTGACGTCGCGGTGCTGGATGCCGTGGGCGTGCGCGGCCGACAGCGCGTCCAGCACCCGCAGCCCGAGCGCCGCCGCGCGTTCCGGCGCCCACGGGCCCTCCGCGGCCACGGCGTCCTTCAGATCGCGGCCCTTGAGCATCTCCATGACGATCGTGGGCAGGCCGTTGTGGGTGAGCACGTCGTGGACCGTGATGATGTTCGGATGCCGTAGCTGGGCGGCGGCCATCGCCTCACGTGTCGCGCGCTGCAGCGCCTCCTCGCGTTCGGCCGCGGTGAGCGACTCCGGCAGCAGCAGGGCCTTGACCGCGACGTGGCGGTCGAGGAGCTCGTCGTGGGCGAGCCATACCGTGCCCATGCCGCCCTGGCCGAGTGTCTGCAACACTCGGTAGCGGCCCGCGATTTTTCCTTCCCCGTTACCCGGCACCCGGCCACAGTATTGAGGGCAGGTTTCAATTCGCTATATTTCACGCCGCAATCAATCGCATGAGTCCGAGCCCTGGGAGCGACGATGACCACAGCACCACCTGTGCCACCTGCGTCTTTCTGGCCGGACCAGGGCAGCGGGCAGCCGTCGACCTCGAAGCCACCAGGGTGGGCGATGGGCATCATGGCCGCCGCCGCGACGGTCGCGGTGCTCGGCGGGGCTCTCATCGCCGTGCGGAACGTGGGCACGCAGCCTCCGGTCGCGATGCCCCCCGACCCCGGAGGCAAGGTCGGCGCTCCGGCCACCCAGCCCACCGCGGACCCCACCCTCGGCCCCACCGCGAGCCCGCCCACCGCATCCCCGCAGGACACGGCGCAGGCCTCGCCCTCCTCCACCGTGACCTCCACCTTCCCGCCGCTGCAGGACGTCCCCGAGGTGTGCGACCTGCTCCCCGCGAGCCTGACCTCGCGGCTGGCTCCCAAGAGCGAGTCCGAGCCGGGTGTGGCCAAGGACGGTTACGGCGCGAAGCGGAAGGACTGCGCGTGGAACCAGAAGGGCTACAACATGAAGGGCGGGTACAACGAGTCCCGCTCGTTCACCGTCAAGGTCAACGTCTTCCCGGACAACGACTCCGCCCTGGACGACGCCGACTTCTCGTGGCGCTCGATGCGTGACGACTCGGGCCAGACCAAGGGCGCCCCGTACAACACGAAATATGGGGAGATCAAGGAAATCAGTGATCTCGGCGACGGGGCGTACGCGATCTACAACGAGCACACCGACAGACGGAGGGCGATGGCCTGGATTCTCGTCGTCAGAGGCAACGCCACCATCGACATCCATTTCCACGGCTCCGACAACAAGGGCCGCGAAATCCTCCCGAACAAGGACAGCCGGCCCGTCCCCGAGGAAGAACTCCTGCAGGGAGCGGAGGAGATCGCCAGGGAGACCCTCAAGAACCTCACGGGCTGAGGCGCCCCGCGTGGTCGCCCGGGGTGGCTCGCGCGCCGCACGCCCGGCGGTGCATGAGCGGCCCCTACCGGGGTCAGGGCTGGTCCGCCACCAGGGCGGCGAAACCGTCGAGATGGCGGGCAAGGCTGTATTCGAACAATCCGTCCAAGTCCGACACCACGTCCTCCTGAGCCGTGGCCAGCAGCGGGAATCGTCCGCTGCCGAGGAGTTCGCCGGTCCGCTTCCGCTGGGACAGCCGCCACTGGTCGAGGGTCACGCCGGTCTCCTGCTCGGCTTCGACCTCGGCCGCCATGGACTGGGCGACGGGAATGACCAGCGCGTGCAGCGTGAGCGCCTCGCGCATCCGTGTCGCCATCGTCAGCCCGAGCCCGTCGAGCGCGCGCAGGGTCCACTCGGTGTGCGCCATCATGGCGGGCACGAGCAGCGGGCGGATGAACGAGACGGCGCTGGGCAGCCAGAGGTGTCGCCGGCACAACTCCCACTGCAGGCGGGCGACCAGTTCGAGCTTGGCCCGCCACCCGTCCGGCCCCGGGACGGGCAGCTCTGGTTCGCCGAAGGCCTCGTCGGCCATCTGCGTCACGAGCTCGTGCTTGCCGGCCACGTGGCGGTAGAGCGACATCGGTCCGACGTCGAGCTCGGCCGCGAGCCGCCTCATGGACACCGCGTCGAGCCCCTCGACGTCGGCGATCGCGATGGCGGTGCGGAGCACCTGCTTCCGGTCGAGTGCCGGTTTGGGGGTGGCGTCCTGCCGCCGTCTCGGGGCGGCAGGACGCAGCCGGCCCTCGCGGGCGCTGACCACCGTGCCGGCGCCGACCTTCGTTTCGACCAGCCCCTCGTCGCGGAGCGTGGCCATCACCCTGGTCGCGGTCGCGACCGCGACGCCCCAGCGCTGGGCGATCTGCCGGATGGAGGGCACACGATCGCCTGGCCGCAGGTCGCCGGCTTGGATCCGGGCGCGGAGCTCCGCGACGATCCGCCGGTAGGGCGCTTCTTTCTGCGACGGCATTGAACCTCCGGATCTGACGGCTGCATCGCCGAGCCAGTGTACTAGGTCATTCAATCTCGTACTAGTGCACTCTGTGCTCCATATTTTCTCTGCTCGCACACATTGGGGCGCCATGTCCATACGATGTACGCATGCCAGTTGATACACCGTACGCATCCGTGCGGCGGGCAGGCGACGCGGACCAGCAAAGGGTGCTGGACGTCCTGACCGAGGCGTTCATGAACGATCCCCTCGCCTGCTGGCTCTTCCCCGACGCGGGCGGGCGGGGTCGCCTCCAGGCGTACTTCTACCGCCCGATGCTCACCCACCCCACCGCTGAGGCGTACCTGGCCGGCGGTTCCGCGGGCGCCTCGGTGTGGCAGACGCCGGCCGCGGGCCGGACGCCCCACGAGGAGAACCCCGACGCAGTGGGCCAGAACGCGGTCCTCGGCGAGAGCGGCGCGCGGTTGCGGGCCCTGGGCCAGGCGCTGGCCCCGCGGCACCCCCAACACGAAGCCCACCTCTACCTCCCCTGCATGGGAGTGATCAGCGGGCGGCAGGGCGCCGGGCTCGGCTCGGCGATGTTGCGCCACCGGCTGGAACGAGCGGACGCCGACGGGCTCCCCGCCTACCTGGAGGCGAGTTCACCCCGCAGCCGCGCCCTCTACCAGCGGCATGGATTCGAGGACCGCGGCGAGCCCGTACGCGTGGCGGACAGCCCGCTCCTGTGGCCGATGTGGCGCCAACCGCGCCGCTGACCGCCGACCCCACCACCCGACAGACGGACAGAAGGAGACCACGTCCATGACAACCACCCACGACGCCGACCGGCGACCGCCCACCCTGGTGATCGTCCACGGCACCAACGCCTCGTCGGTTGCGGTTTCGGGACTGATCGGCGAACTCACCCTGCGCGGCCACCGCTGCGTGGCGGTCGACCTGCCGGGACACGGCCGCCAGGCGTTCTACCCCCGTTCGTACCAGGCGCCGCAGGACCTCGAGGCACTGGCGACCGAACCGTCGCCCCTCGCGAAGATCACCATCGACGACTACGTCGAGCACGTCGTGGACGTGGTGCGCCGCGCCCGGAGCCACGGGCCCGTGATCCTCGCCGGCATGAGCCAGGGAGGCGTCACCGTGAGCAGGGTCGGCAACGCCATCCCCGACCTGCTCGAGCGGGTCGTCTACGTCGCGGCGTACTGCTGCGTGGAGCTGCCGAACCTGACCGCCTATCTCGGGACGCCGGAGAACGGCGACAGCCTGCTTTCCCGGGTGACCGCGGCGATGGTCGCCGATCCGGCGGTCCTGGGAGTGAGCCGGCTCAACTGGCGTTCGGCCGACCCGGCGGTGTTCCAGGGCGTCAAGGAGGCCCTGGCCGGCGACTTCACCGACGAGGAGGTGAGCCGGCTGCTCAGCATGCTGGAGCCGGACGAGAGCGCGAGCATTCCCCTGGCCGAGGCGCGGGGCGAAACGCACACCTGGGGCCGGATTCCCCGGACCTACGTGCGGCTCACCCTCGACCGGCTGATCCCGCCGGCGCTGCAGGACCGGTTCATCGAGGAGGCCGACCGGCTCACTCCGGACAACCCGACCGACGTGCGCAGCGTCGCCGCACCCCATGTCGGCCCGTTCGACCGGCCCGAACTGGTGGAGATCTTCGCCGGGCTCCTCAGCCGCTGACCGGGGTGGGGGACCTCCCCCGGATGCCCCTGCTCACGGCCAGGTCATGATGATCGAGCGTTCGAAGTCGACGTATCCGGCGCGCCGGAAGGCGTTAGCCATGGGGACGTTGCCGAGGTCGGTGGCCGCCCGGATGCGCGGGACACCCTGCGCGGCGAGGATCCGGCTGCCTTCGGCGAGGATGTCGTCGATGTAGCCGTTGCCCCGGTGCGCGGGCACCACGGCGAGATAGCCGATGACGGGGTTGTAGTCGTTGCGGGCCGGGGTGACGAACCCCACCGGCTCGCCGTCCGGCAGCGTCGCGACCCGCCACCAGTCGCGCGGGCTGCGATAACGCGCGAGCTCGTCCTCGTAGTGTCCGACGGCGGCCTCGCGGGCGGGCATCCGGGTCAGGTCGTCCCTGCTGTGCGCGTCGAGGGTGCCGTCGAGGACCCGGGTCATCAGGGAGAGGATCTCCTCGGTGTCGCGGACCTGCCGGAACCTCAGGCGCCCGCTCGGCTCGGGGATCGGCGTTCCCGGACGCCACTCCAGGCGCAGGCGCTCGACGAACAGGCGGGCGCCGGTCCGTTCCAGCGCGGCCATGCGGTCCTCGACGGCGCGCCTGGCCGCCCCGTCGTCACGCCAGCCGGGCGGGACGAAGCGACCGTACTCGGGCGGCCGGGCCCCTGCCGGGACGACGCCGGCCATGGCGGTCCGCAACAGCCGCACGCCGACGTCCACGCGGTCGTCGTCCGGGCCGCCGTCGTCGAGGTCGAAGACGTCGAGGAGGAAGGGGGTTTCGTCACCGGCCCGGCACCACCAGGCGGCCCTGGCCACCAGGCGGTCGCCGCGAAGGGCGACCCACATCCACTGCGGTCGCCTGCGGCCGGCGGCGAGGTCGTCCGCGAGTTCCTCGTTGAGGACGTAGGGCAGCCGGGAGAAGAGGCCGAGTTCGTCGCGCCCGGTGATCGGGCGCACGGTCAGGTCGTTATTTTCCATCCGGCTGCAAGGTCTATCCGATCGCCGGGCCCGCGCGCCAACCCTTTCACGCGTCCGGCCGCGTGGCGTGGGCCCTGAGGACGGCCCGTGCTCTGGCCGCCATGGCCTCGTCCACCATGTCGCCCTCGAAGGTGATCGCGCCGGCCCCGCTCGCCTGGGCCCGGTCCACGGCGGCGACCAGCCGCTCGTAGCGGGCGAGCTCCTCGGGGCTCGGCGAGAACACCTCGTTGATCACCGGTACGTGGGACGGGTGGATGGCCATCATCCCCTCGTAGCCCAGGGAACGGTTCTGCCCGGCGAAGGCGCGCAGCCCGTCGAGGTCGGCGATGTCCGTCCACAGGCCCGCGACCGGGCAGGGCACGGCCGCGGCGCGCGCGTCGAGCAGGACGCGGGAGCGCAGGGCGAGGGTCTCCGTCCCGTCGCGGCTCCAGCGGTAGCCGACCGCGCGTTCGACGTCGCCGCCCTTGCCGGTGACCGCTCCGAGATAGGCGACGCGCGGGGCGGCGCGCCCGATCTCGTACGCCTCCCGCAGGGCGGCGGCGCTCTCCAGCAGCGGCACCAGGGCGAGCCGCCCCTCGGGCAGGCCGTGCTCGCGCTCGCACCAAATCAGCAGCCGGTCGGCCAGCCGCACGTCGGCGGGGCCGGTCACCTTGGGCAGGACCACCCCGGCCAGACGGGGGTGGGCGACGGCGCGCAGGTCCTCGGCGCCCGCCCAGCCGTCGAGCGGGTTGATCCGGACGAGGAGCGCCATGTCGCCGGTCGCGTTCGCGACGGCCTCGGCCACATCGGCGCGGGCGGCTGCCTTCCCGGCCGGCGGGACGGCGTCCTCGAGGTCGAGGATGGCCGCGTCGGCCCCCGCCGCCTCGGCCTTGGCGAGCCAGCCGGTCCTGGTGCCGGGGACGAACAGCAGGGAGCGCAGCCGCGGCCGGTCAGATGACACCGCGCTCCTCCAGCTTCGCCAGCTCGCCGGCGTCGAGCCCGAGCCAGTCGCGGTAGACGAGGGTGTTGTCCTCGCCGAGCGCGGGCCCGGTGCGCCAGACGCCGCCGGGCGCCTGGTGGAAGTGCGGCAGCGCGGCCTGCATGCGCACGGGCCCGAGGTCGGGGTCGTCGACGGTGACGATGTCGCCGCGTTCGGCGTAGACGGGGTCGGAGGCGATGTCCTCGGCGGTGAAGACGGGCGACGCGACCACCTCGGCCTCGGCGAACGCGCGCAGGCACTCCTCGGTGGTCCGCGCCGCCACCCAGCCGCGCAGGACGGCGTCCAGGCGTACGCGCCCGGCGAGTTGCTGCTCGGTGGTGGCGTACTCCTCCTCGGGCAGGCCCACGAGGCGGACGACGTTCAGGACCGAGCGCAGGGTGGCGGAGGTGACGGTGATCCATTGGGCGTCGGCCGAGAGGTAGGTGTTGATGACGGCGGCGGGCGCGACGGCCAGCTGGTTGCCGGACCTGCCGGGGACGACGCCCAGCTGGTCGTGGGTGATGACCTGCCACTCGACGAGCCGGAACAGCGGCTCGAAGAGGGCGAGGTCGATCCACTCGCCGTCGAACGACGGATCGTTCGCCCGGCGGTGCAGGGCGGCGAGCACGGCGTACGCGCCCATCAGCCCCGTCACCGCGTCCCCGTGGGAGAAGCCCGTGTGCACGGGCGGCCCGTCGGGGAAGCCGGTCAGGTGCACCACCCCGCTGCGGGCCTCGCCGACCTTGCCGAAGCCGGGGGCGTCGGCCAGTGACGAGGTCGCGCCGAACCCGGAGATCTGCAGCAGGACGGCCCGGGGGTTGATCCGGTGCACGGCCTCCCAGTCGAGCTCCCAGGCGCGCAGCCGCGACGCGCGCAGCGTGACGATCACGACGTCGGCCCAGGCCACCAGCCGGTGGGCGACCTGGCGGCCGCCGGGATCGTGCAGGTCCAGGGTGACGGAGCGCTTGTTGCGGCCGGCGACCTTGAACCACAGCGGCACGCCGTCACGCGCCGGCCCCATCGCGCGGGCGGCGTCGCCGGTGCCGGGCGGTTCGACGTGGACGACGTCCGCGCCCTGGTCGGCGAGCATGGACCCGGCCAGCGGCCCGGCGACCACGTGGGCGAACTCCACCACCTTCAAGCCGCGCAACTGCCCGCGCTGTTCAGAGGCCACGCATGAACTCCTTCGTCCTGGTCAACGGAAATTCATCGTGCATGGGCGGAGAAATGCGGGTCCAGCAGGACGACCGGATATATTCATGCGGTTCGTGCATCAGTGGCGATCCAGGCCGCGCCGGCCGGCACCTCCCGCCCTTCGGCACGGGCCTCGTCCAGCAGGTCGAGGAACGCGGCGGCGGCGGGCGGCAGGGTCCGCCGGGCCCGCACCACGATGTCCAGGCGCCGTTCGACCGCGGGCCCGGTCAGCTCGCGGTGCACGACGTGCCCCGGCCCCAGCAACGGCAGCACGAGCGCGGGCATCGCCGACACCCCGAGGCCGGCGGCGACCAGCCCGCCCACGGTCGCCACGTTGCCGGCCTCCGCCGCGGGCGTGACCACGGCACCGGCCTGCTCGAACGCCGCGTCGGTGAGCCTGCGCACGCTCGACTCAGGGCCGACGGCCAGGAACGGCTCGGCGGCCAGGTCCTCCCAGGTGACCTCGTCGCGGTCGGCGAGCGGATGGCTCTCCGGCAGCACGGCCCGGAAGCGGTCGCGGATCAGCGGGCGGTGCTCGAGCCGGTCGGAGGCCGTGCCCACGGTCGTGACGGCGAAGTCGGCGTCGCCGTTCAGCACCCTGCCCAGCACGGCGCGTTCGAGGCCGTCCATGATGCGCACGCTCACGTCCGGCCGCCTGCCGCGGAACGCGGAGATCATCCGGGGGAGCAGCACGGCCGCGACCGACGGGAGGGTGGCCATGGCGACCAGGCCGGACTCGCCGAGCAGGTAACGTCGCAGTTGTTTCATCCCCGACCGGTGGGCGTCGACGATCTGCTCGGCCACGCGCAGGGTCTCCTGGCCGGCCGCGGTGAGCTGCACGTTGCGGGTGTCGCGTTCCAGCAGCTGGACGCCGAGCACCCGTTCCAGGTCGGAGACGGCGCGGCTCAACGTCGACTGGGAGACGCGCAGGTGCGCGGCCGCGGCGGTGAATCCGGCGGCCCTGGCCACGGCGACGTAGGCGGCGAGTTGCCGCAGGCTGGCGTCCATGGCACCCACTGTTGCGCATATCGCATGGATAAATCCACTTTTGATGGTGGACGTGAAACGTCGGTGCTCGGAAACTTGCCCGTAACCTCCCGCCCGGCGAAAGGACCCCGATGATCGCGATCCTTGGCTTCCTCACCATCGGCCTGTTCCTGGTGTTGACCATGACCAGGCGCGTCTCGGTCCTGACCGCGCTCGTGCTGGTCCCCGTGGCCACGGCGCTCGTGGGCGGCTTCGCCGCCGGCATGGGCCCGATGATCCTCGAAGGGCTGGGCAAGGTCGCCCCCACCGGCATCATGATCGCCTTCGCTGTCCTGTACTTCAGCCTGATGATCGACACCGGCCTGTTCGATCCGCTGATCCGGGGCATCCTGCGCCTGGCCAAGGACGATCCGCTGCGCATCGCCGTCGGCACCGCCGTCCTCACCATGTGCGTGGCCCTCGACGGCGACGGGGCCTCCACGTTCCTCATCACCGTCTCGGCCCTGCTGCCCGTCTACAAGCGGCTCAACATGAGCCCTCTCGTGCTGACCGGTGTCGTCTGCCTGGGCGCCGGCGTGATGAACATGGTCCCCTGGGGCGGCCCGACCGCCCGCGCGATGGCGGTGCTGAAGCTGGACAGCTCCGAGGTGTTCGCCCCCGTGCTGCCCGCCATGGCCGCGGGCATCGTCTGGGTGCTGGTGGCGGCGTACCTGATCGGGCTGCGGGAACGCCGCCGCCTGGGCACCGTGGGCCTGCCGGTCGAGCCCCAGGTCGAGCCCCAGGTCGAGCCACAGGTCCAGGCCGAGTCCGGGCCGGTCCGCGGTGACGGGCCCGGCACGCGGCTCGCACCCGAGCGCAGGAGCGCGGCCCTGACCGCGTTCAACCTCGTTCTCACCGTCGTGCTGCTGGTCGCGCTGGTCCTGCAGGTGATGCCGCTGCCGGTGCTGTTCGTCCTCGGCTTCGCGATCGCCGCCGTCGTCAACCTCCCCACCTGGGAGAAGCAGCAGGCCCTGCTCGACAAGCACGCCAGGAGCGTCGTCCTGGTCACCACCATGATCTTCGCGGCCGGCGTCTTCACCGGCATCCTCACCGGGACCAAGATGATCGACCAGATGGCCACCGCGTTCGTCGGGGTCATCCCCGACTCCTTCGGCGGCCACCTGCCGCTGCTCGTGGCGATCACCAGCATGCCGCTCAGCCTCGTCTTCACTCCCGACGCCTACTACTTCGGCGTGCTGCCCGTGCTGGCGCAGACCGCCGGCGGCTTCGGCATCGAGCCGGCCGAGATCGCCAGGGCCGCCATCCTCGGCCAGATGACCACCGGATTCCCCCTCAGCCCGCTCACCGCGGCCACGTTCATCCTCGTCGGCATGAGCGGCGTGCAACTCGGCCAGCACCAGCGCTTCATCTTCGGCTGGGCGTTCGCCACCACCGCCGTCATGACCGTCGTCGCACTCCTGACCGGCGCCATCTCGATCTGAGGAGTTCTCGTCATGAAGTACGGCCGGATCCTCGTCGCCTCGCGTTCAGCGCCACCGACGGCAACATCGCGGTCGTGGTCGAGGACGTCGCCCCCGACGGCACGACCGTCCGCGTCACCCAGGGCCGGCTCAAGGCCGGCCACCCCTTCGGGCACCACCGCGCGGTGCCGGTCCGCCCCGGCAAGACGTACGGCCTGGAGATCCGCACCTGGCCGACCCACTACCGGCTCCCGGCCGGGCACAGCCGGCGGGCACGGGCCGGCGGTCAGCGCCGGCCCGTCACGATCGGCCCGTCACGATCGGCCCGTCACGATCGGCCCGTCACGATCGGCCCGTCACGATCGGGCGGTCACGGGCCGGCGGTCAGGAGGTGGACGGCACGGGCAGGAGGTCAGGGGCGGGCCTTCTCCAGGCCCTGGGCGAAACGCCGGGTGATGTCGGCGGGGCGGGTGATCGCGCCGCCGATGACGACGGCGTGCGCGCCCAGCTCGATCGCCCGGGCGGCCTGGCCGGGGGCGCCGATCCTGCCCTCGGCGAAGACCGGGACGTCCAGGCTGCCCGCCAGCACGGCCACCAGCTCCAGATCCGGCCCGTCAGGAGGCGGCGCAGCGGACGTGTAGCCGGACAGGGTCGTCGAGACGCAGTCGGCGCCGAGCTCGGCGGCGGTCAGGCCCTCCTCGGCGGTGGAGACGTCCGCCATGACGAGCGCCCCCGCCTGGTGCACGCCGGTGATCGTCTCGGCCAGGCTCCGGCCGTCAGGGCGGGGGCGGACGGTGGCGTCGACCGCCACGATGTCCGCTCCCGCCCGCGCCACCGTCAGGGCGTGCTGGAGCGTGGGCGTGATGTAGACGTCGCCGTCGCCGTCCTTCCACAGGCCGATCACCGGGACGGACACGGCCGCGCGGACGGCCTCGACGTCGGCCGGGCCGTTGATCCGCACGCCGGCCGCGCCGCCCAGGACGGCGGACCGCGCCATCGCGCTCATGAACTGCGGCCCGTGCAGCGGCTCGCCCTCGTAGGCCTGGCAGGAGACCACCAGGCCACCGCGCAGGAGTCCGAACACCTCGCTGTCGGTCATGCTCTTCCTTTCACTGCGGCGAGCGCACCCGCCGGGTCAGCCCGGTCGCGTCCCGGGTCCGAGGCCGTCTCGTGCCGGTCCGGGAGGTGCCTCATCCGCGCGCTCCGCCCCGGCGCGGGGTTCATCGGCGTGCCCGTTCCGCTTCCCCGGCGGCAGCGGCGGCGCCCACCAGCACCGCGTCGTCCCCGAGACGGGCGGTGACCACGGGAACGTCCGCCAGGACGGGCAGGACGCCGGCGGCCAGCGCGGCACGCAGCGGGGCCAGGTAGAGCTCTCCGGCGGCCAGCACCCCGCCCCCGAGGATCACCACGTCCGGATCCCAGACGTTCACGACGCCGGCCAGGGCCCTGCCCAGGGCACGTCCGCCGCGCGCCAGCACACCGACCGCGTCCGCGTCGCCGTCCCTGGCCGCCCCCACCACCCGCCGCAGATCACGACCCTGGTCACGGTCCAGATCACGGCGCAGGTCGATGCCCCTTTCACGGCGCCGGTCAGGGGGCAGGTCGCGGCGGGGGTCACTGCGGGGGGCACCGCGGGGGTCAGGGGCTTGCGGGGGCGGGGCGGTGGTGTAGGCGGCTGTCATGGCGGGGCCGCTGGCGACGGCCTCGACGTGGCCTTCGGCGCCGCACGAGCACGCCAGGCCCGCCGCCTCGGGGACAGGTACGTGCCCGACGTGGCCGGCGGCTCCGCGGACGCCGGTCACGACGCGGCCGTCCAGGGCGAGGGCTCCGCCGACGCCGGTGCCCACGGTGACGCCCAGGGCCGTCCCCCACGGGGAGCCCGCCAGCTCGCCGGCGAGGAACGCGTGCACGTCGTTGCGGACCAGCACGGGCAGGTCCAGCTCGGTCTCCAGCGACGCGGCCAGCGGCGTGCCCGCCCAGTCGCGGATCGCGTCCGTCGCTCCGGCGATCTTCCGGCCGGCCGGGTCGACGACTCCCGCCGTGCCCACCCCGGCGCAGGTGACGTCGTCCAGGCCGAGCTCGCGGGCCAGCCGCAGCACGGTCCGCACGACCGCCCGCGGTCCCTCCGCGGCCGGTGTCGGAGCGTACGCGTGGCGGAGGACCGTCCCTTCCGGCGTCACCAGCCCAGCGGCGATCTTGGTGCCGCCGATGTCGATGCCCAGCCTCACGTCCCGCGCCCCCTCGCGATCGACAGCCGGTAGTCGTAACGATCGGCGCGGTACAGGCTGACGGCCCGCTCCACCGCCCGGCCGCGCGCGTCGTGCGTCACCCGCGAGACCCGCAGCGCCGGGAAGTTGTTGGGCACGCCCAGCAGTTCGGCCTGCTCGCGGTTGACGACCGTGGCCGAGATGGTCTGGTCGGCGTGTTCGGGCGCGGCGCCCGCCGCCTCCAGCACGGCGTACAGGCTCTCCACGTGTCCGCGCGCGGCCAGGTCGGGCACCAGGTGCTCGGGGACCCAGGCGTTCTCCAGGCACATCGGCTCGCCGTCGGCGGTGCGCAGCCGGGTGATGCGCACGACCGGCGTGCCCGGCTCGAGGAACAGGTCGCGGGCCACGTCGATCTCGGCGGGCTCGCTCGCCAGCACGAGCAGCCTGCCGCCCGGCTTCATGCGCCTGGCCCTGATGTCCTCGCTGAACGAGCTGAACGTCAGCGACTTGGTGATCTTGCCGGGGTCGGCGACGAACGTGCCCGACCCCTGGACCCGGTAGACGCGGCCGTCACGTGCCAGGCCCTCGATGGCCTGGCGCACCGTCATGCGGCTGACGTTGTACTGCTGCATCAGCTCGCGCTCGCTCGGCAGCGGGTCGTGCGGCGCCATCCGCGCCTCGATGAGGTCGGTGAGGACGCGCCGGAGCGTTTCGTACTTGGTCTCCTGCGTCATCCCCCTGGCCGCCCTTCTAAGTGGTCCGTACCACTAGAAGGGAATCCTGGCCGTCAGGGGAGCAATATGTCAAATGTCCAGGGACAGGTCCGTACCACTACGCGAGTGCGCGGAGGGTGGCGGGCAGGCCGCCGGCGTCGAGCCGCTCCAGGCAGTCGGTCACCAGCGCGCGGAAGACCCGGTCGCCGGGGAGATCGGCGCCGAAGATCTCCTCGATCGCCAGCAGGCGGTTCACGGTCGCCGCGGCGGAGGCCCTCTCGTCGCCGCGCAGCCGGTCGGCCAGCGGGTCGGCGAGCTCGCGGGCCGTGGTGACGTACCGCATCCACCCGGCCACGGCCAGCGCGATCCAGCGGGGTTCGTGCCCGCCCGCCAGCCTCTCGCGGGCCGGGTCGAGCAGGCGCTGGGGCAACTTCTGCGAGCCGTCCATTGCGATCTGCGCGACGCGGTGCCGCAGGCCGGGGTTGGCGAACCTGGCCTGCAACGACTCCTTGTACCGCGTGAGGTCGAAGCCCTCCAGCCCGTCCAGGGTGGGGGAGAGGTCGTCGTCCATCAGCCGGCGCAGGAACCCGGCGAACACGGGATCGCCCACGGCCTCGGACACGTGCGCCGCGCCCGACAGGTAGGCGATGGCCGAATGGCTGCCGTTGAGCAGGCGCAGCTTCATGCGTTCGTACGGCCGGACGTCTCCCACCAGCAGCGCGCCCGCCTGATCCCACGCGGGCCGGTCACCGGCGAAACGATCCTCGATCACCCACTGCGTGAACGGCTCGGTGACGACCGCGCCCAGGTCGGTCACGCCGAGCCTGGCGGCCATGTCGTCCAGGTCGGCCTGCGTGGTCGCGGGAACGATCCGGTCGACCATGGAGGCGGGGAAGGTCACGTTCTCCGCGACCCAGGCGAGCACCGGAGGCTCGCACAGGTCCGCCACGAGCGCGGCGAGGGTGGCGCCGTTGCCGGGCAGGTTGTCGCAGGAGATGACGGTGAGCGGGCCCGCGTCCGCGGCGGCCCGGGCGCGCAGCCCGGCGACGAGCCTGCCGATCGCGCCCCGCGGGTCACGCCGGTACGCCCGCTCCGTGATCGTCAGCGTGACCACCGCCGTGTCCGGGGCGCTCAGCCGGGCCGCCAGGTCGTCACCGGGGGCGAGCACTTCGCGTACGGCGCCGACCACGCGGGCCTCCTCGCCGGCGCGCACGCCGTACAGGCAGTCCTGAGGGCGGAGCCGGTCGGCCACGTCGGTGCTGCGCTGGCTGGCCCCGCAGACGCCCCAGCGGTCGTCGCCGGTCGCGGCCATGGCGCGCTCGGTGTAGACCGCCTGGTGGGCCCGGTGGAAGGCGCCGATGCCCAGGTGCACGACGCCGGTCGCGCGCGGCTCCGCGAGCGGGCGCGCGGCCGGCGCGACCCTGGACAGGGTGGCGCGGCTGAGCCTCACCAAGAGTGCACGCTCCCGCCGGCGACGCTCATCGGCACGCCTCCGAGAGGAGCGCCGCTCGTGATGTTCACCGGTAGGCCTCCAGGTCGGCGAAGAGGGTGCAGGCCGGGTGGGTGCGCAGGACGGAGGCGGGGCAGCTCTCGCTGATCGGCCCGTCGAGCGCGGCGGCGAGCGCGGCCCTCTTGTTCGCGCCGGGCACGGTGGCGACCAGCGTGCGCCCGGCCATCAACGTGGGAACGGTCAGCGTGATCGCCCGCCCGGGCACGTCCGCGAGCGTGGCGAAGCACCCGTCGCTGACCTGCTGCCGCCGGCAGTCCTCGTCGAGCTCGACCACCTTGACCGCGCGGGGGTCGGCGAAGTCGGCCACCGGCGGGTCGTTGAACGCCAGGTGGCCGTTGTCGCCGATGCCCAGGCAGACCAGGTCGATCGGGGCGCTGCCGAGGAGCGCGGCGTAGCGGGCGCTCTCCGCCTCCGGATCGTCGCCGGGCTCGATCACGTGGACCGCGCCCGGCCGTACGGACTCCCAGAGCTCGTGGCGGAGGAAGCGGCCGAACCGCTGGGGCGCGTCCGCGGGCAGGCCGATGTACTCGTCCATGTGGAAGACGGCGACCCTGGACCAGTCGATCCCCTCGGCCGCGCGCAGCCCGGCCAGCGTCTCCCGCTGCGAGGGGGCGGCCGCGAAGATCACCCTGGCCTCGTCGCGGGCGGCGAGCGCCGTGCGCAACGCCGCGGCCGCGGCCCGCCCGGCGGCGGCGCCGGACCGCGCCCGGTCGCTGAAGATCCGGACGTCGAGGTGCCCGGCGACGCGTTCGATCACGGGGTCCGTGTGCGTGGCCGTCACGGCCGGCCTCCCTGGGAGCGGAGCTCGATGATCTGCATGAGGTTCCTGGTGATGTGGTACGGGTCCTTGACCGGCAGGGCGACGACCTCGTCGAGGGGAGCCCCGGCCCGGTCCCTGATCTGGATCCACTCCGCGCCGTCCGCTCCGCCGGGAAACGTGCGGAGCGTGTAGTCCCAGATCCGGTCGAACCAGCCGGCCGCCTCCCGGTCGCCGTAGCGTTCGGCCGCCAGCAGGGTGGTGTAGGCGGCTTCCGAGTGGACCCACCACAGCTTGGTCGACCAGGTCCGCCTGACCAGGTCTTCGTACGGCCCCCCGGCGGGCCGTCCCGAGACGCCGACGTAGCGGAACAGCCCGCCGTGCTCGTCGTCCCACCCTGCGGCGCACAGTGCGGAGACGCTGGCGAGCAGGTCGCCGTGGTCGCCGGTCTCGCCGAGCGACTCACCCGCCTCCAGCGCGATCCAGATCCCCTCCAGCGCGTGGCCGGGCGTGCGGTGCCTGGCCAGGACCGTGTCGCGCATGCCGGGGTCGGCCACGAACGTCTCGGTGAACAGGCCGCCGTCCTCCCGGTGCGCGAGCATGGCGCGGCGCGCGGCGCGCAACTCCTCCGCGTAGGGGTTGGTCCGGTCCGCGGACGCGGCCTGGTGCGCGCGTGCCTGGTCGAGCCTGGCGTTGAGGACGATCATGCGGGCGCCGAACCCCGAGCAGCCGGGCGGCAGCGGATAAGGCGGGGTCGGGGGATCGCCGGCCTGCACGTCGTCCGCGATCCGCTGGACGATCACGTCGATCGTGGGGAGGTGGGCGGGCGAGCCGGTGGAGCGGGTGAGCTCGGAGAGCCCCATGGCGACGAAGGCGTCGGCGAAGATGCTGCGCTCCGCGGGCAGCGGCAGGCCCTGCTCATCGAGCGCCGTCCCGCCCCGCTCGCCGACGACGTAGGCGCACCGGCCGTCGGGGCCGACGGCGTGGTCGAGCAGGAAGGACGCGCCGCGTTCCGCGTGCCGGACGAGCGTGCCGGCGTCGGCGCCCAGCCCGTCCGGCGAGAGCAGGCCGCGGTCGGCGAGCCGGGCGGCGCGGGCGAGCAGCCAGACGAATCGCCCCTGGGACCAGGTGAACTTGTTCGTGGACAGCAGGCGCCGGCCGCGATTGTCGAAGCAGGTGAAGAACCCGCCGTGCTCGGTGTCGATGCCGTTCTCGAGCCAGAACGGGAGGATGACGTCTTCGAGTTGCCTGCGGGCGACCTGTTCGGGCTGCTCCGAACCCATGCCGTCCTTTCCTGAGGAACAATGAAAGCGATTGCATTGATTCTTGCTCCGCTAGAGTACTCCGGTCAAGCCGGGGCGAGCCGATGCCGAGGAGCGCGGGTTGAGCAAGCCGACGATCTACTCCATCGCCCAGCGGTGCGGCGTCTCCGCGGCGACCGTGTCGCGGGTCTTCAACCGCCCCGAGCTGGTCAGCCCGCGGGTCAGGGAGCAGGTGACGGCCGTCGCCCGGGAGCTCGGCTACCTGCCCAACCCGGCCGCGCGCGGGCTGGTCACGGGCAGGGCCGAGACGATCGGGCTGATCGTCTCCGACATCACCAACCCGTTCTTCCCGCTGCTGGTGCGCTCGATCCAGCGTACGGCGGAGCGGATGGGGAGCTCGGTCATGCTGGTCGACGCGGAGGAGAGCGCGGCGGCGGAAGTGAGACACGTCGCCCGGCTGCGCGGCAGGGTGGACGGGGTGATCGTGGCCTCGCCGCGCTCGTCGTCGGCGGCGTTGCGCGAGGCCGCGAAAGGGCTTCCCTGCGTCCTGCTCAACCGCCCGCTGCGCGACCTGTCCTCGGTGATCTGCGACAACACCAGCGCGCTCTTCGACGCGGGCGAGCACCTCCACAAGCACGGTCACCGCTCGTTCGCGCTGCTCGCCGGGCCGAGCGCGTCGTGGGCCGCGGCCCGGCGCTCGCAGGCGATCCGCGGGTGGGCGCGGGGCCGCGGGGTCGAGCTGACGGAGCTCGGGCCGTTCCGCGCGACGTTCAAGGGCGGCAGGCAGGCGGGCGCCGCGCTGCTGGAGACGGGCGCCACCGCCGCGTTCGCGTTCGACGACCTCACCGCGTGCGGAGTGCTCGCCGAGCTGGCCGGGCGGGGCGTCGCCGTGCCCGGCGACCGCAGCGTCGTCGGCTGTGACGACGTGCTGCTCGCCAGGACCGTGACGCCGAGCCTGACCACGGTGACCGCGCCGATGGACGATCTCGGCGCCACCGCGGTCCAGGTGCTGACCAGGCAGATCGAGGCGCCTGGCGGCGCGCCGGAGCACCACAGGCTGCCCGGCGTGTTCGTCGCGCGCGACTCCACGGGACACTCCACTGGGCCGCGGTCCACCTCTTGACCGGGGTTCGGCCGTAGTCTTGAATGCCTGCAATCGCTTTCATCGGTCATGAGGAGCTTGCAGGGTGCGAAACGGACGGCCAAACGGACGGCACGCGTCGCTCATGCGGACGTACGCCGAGCAGGTCGCGGGCCTGATCGGCAGGATCGAAACCGAGGAGGCCGGCGCCATCGAGGCGGGGGCGGAGCTCATCGCCGACCACATCACCCGGGCGGACCGGCTGATCTACGTCTACGGCCCCGGCGGGCACTCGAACCTCGCCGCGCAGGAGGTGTTCTTCCGCGCGGGCGGCCTGGTCAACGTCAGCGCGATCCTCGACGAGGGCACGCTGCTGTCCGGTGGCGCGCTGCGCTCGATGGCCATCGAACGCACCCCCGGTTACGGCCGCGTCGTCATCGAGGACAACCGGCTCGGCGCGGGCGACCTGCTCATCCTCGTCAACGCCTACGGCATCAACGCCGCGCTCGTCGACGCCGCGCTGACCGCCCGCGAACGCGGCGTCACCGTCCTCGGCGTCTCCTCCAGGGAGCACGCCGACCGGACCGCGCCCGACCATCCGGCCAGGCATCCCACCAGGCAGAACCTGCACGACCTCGTCGATCTGCACATCGACACGAAGGTGCCGGTCGGCGACGCCGTACTCGAGATCGAGGGCGTGCCCGAGCGGGTCGGCGCCATCTCGACGTTCGCCAACGCGTACACGCTCAACTGCGTCATGGCTGCCGCGATCGCCGAGCTGGCCGAGCGCGGCACCGTTCCGGAGATCTGGCGCAGCGGGAACGCGCCGGGCGGCGACGAGCGCAACGCGCTCTTCCTCGACCGCTTCCGGGGGCGGGTCCGATGGTTGTGACAGGGGACGGCCTGCTCGCCGGGGCCGCGGTCGCCGACATCACGCCGCGGCCCGGCGGTTCGCTCGCCGGCTACGCCGCCAGGACCTCCGCGTCCACCGCGGTGCACGATCCGCTGCTGGCCACCGCCGTGGCGGTCTCCGACGGCACGACCACGTCCGTCGTGATCTGCGCCGATCTCATCGCTCTCGACCCGGACACCACCCGCCATATCGCCGGCGACCTGCGCGAGCGCACGGGCATCCCGGAGGAGCGGGTGGCCGTCGCGGTGACGCACACGCACGCCGGGCCCGCGGTGACCAGGGGCGGCATCGGCGGCGTCGCCGACCCTTCGTACGTGCGGCACGCCCGCTCGCGGATCGTCGCCGCGGCGGAGGCCGCGCTCGACGCCATGACCCCCGCCGTGCTCCGCCGCGGCAGCGGCACGCTCGACGGCGTCGCGAGCAACCGGCGCGGCGGGACCCTCACCGACCCCGTGGTCCCCGTCGTACGGCTGGAGCGCGAGGACGGCGAGCCCATCGCCACCGTCTTCTCCTACGCCTGCCACCCGGTGACGCTCGGCCCCGGCAACCTCCAGGTCACCGCCGACTGGCCCGGGTACGCGCGGCGGCACGTGGAGTCCAGGGCCGGCGGCGTGGCCGTGTTCCTCCAAGGCTGCTGCGGCCAGCTGAACACCGGGCACACCGCGCTCGACAGCCTGCGCCGCGCCGAGCCACAGCCGGGCAGGACCTTCGAGGCCGCGGAACGCATCGGGACCCTGGTGGGCGAGGCCGCGCTCGGGGCCGCGACAGCACCGGCCGCTGGGCTGGTGTCGGTGGCTGCCGCGCGGGTCGAGTTGCCGCTCGGTGAGCCGCTCCCGCCGGACCGGCTGCGGGAGCTCGCGGACGAGCCCGGCGGCATCTGGGCGGAGTGGGCGCGTGCCCAGCTGGCCGGCACCGGGCCGGCGGCGGTCGAGGTCCAGGTCGCCGTGCACCGGTGGGGCGGTGTGCCGCTGGTGTTCCTGCCGGGCGAGCCGTTCGTCGAGTTCGCCGTGGAGCTGCGCGCCGCGCTCGGCGATCCCGGGCTGCTCGTCGCCGGCTACACGGGCGGGGTCCCCGGCTACCTGCCCTACCCGGAGGCGCACTACGAAGCGGGCGGCTACGAGATCTGCGAGGCCCACCGGGCCTACGGGCTGCGGGCCGCGTTCACCCCCGAAGCCGGCCGCCTGGTCATGGCCGCCGCCATGGCCCTGGCCGGGGAGGCGCGGTGAACGTCGAAGGCCGGCTCGCGGACGGGCGTCACGTACGCGTCGAACTGGACGGACCGCGGATCGCCGCGGTCACCGAGCTCCGTGACGCGCCCGACGTGCTCATCCTCCCGGGCCTGGTGGACATCCAGGTCAACGGGTACGGCGGGCGTGACTTCAACGCCGACGACCTCTCGGCCGGCGACGTGGCCGAGCTGGTCCGCGAGTTGTGGAGGCACGGCACCACGACGTCGTGCCCCACGATCATCACCGCGCCGGAAGACAAGATCATCAGGAACCTGCGCGTGATCGCGGCGGCCCGCGAGGCCGATCCGCTGGTCCGGCACGCCATACCCGCCCTGCACGTCGAGGGGCCCTGCCTGGCGGCCGAGGACGGGCCGCGGGGCGCGCACGACGCCGCGTACCTGCGCGATCCCGACCTCGCCGAGTTCGGGCGCTGGCAGGAGGCGAGCGGCGGGCTGGTGCGGATCGTCACGCTGGCCCCCGAGCGGGCGGGCGCCGTCCCTTACATCGCCGAGCTCTCCCGGCGGAACGTCATCGTGTCCATCGGGCACACGGCGGCGGCGCCCGCCGACATCCAGGCCGCCGTGCGGGCGGGCGCGCGGCTCTCCACCCACCTCGGCAACGGCGCCCACGCGATGATCCGCCGGCACCCCAACTACATCTGGGCGCAGCTCGCCGAGGACCGGCTCGCCGCGACGTTCATCGCGGACGGGCACCACCTGCCGGCCGACACGTTCACCGCGATGCTGCGGGCCAAGGGGACCGCCCGCGCGCTGCTGGTCAGCGACTCCGTCGCGCTGGCCGGTTGCGCTCCTGGCGACTACACGACCCCGGTCGGCGGCCGGATCACCGTACGCGAGGACGGCCGGGTGACGCTGCCGGGAAGCGAGCTGCTGGCCGGTTCGGGAAGCTCGCTGATCGAGTGCGTCGCCTGGGCGGTCACGCGTACGGAGGTCGACCTCGGCACCGCGACGGGCCTGGCCGCGGCGAACCCGGGCCGCCTGCTCGGAACGGGCGGCGGCCGGGTCGAACCCGGCGCGCCCGCCGACCTGATCGTCACCACGTCCGACATATCCAATCTGTCCGTCCTGCGCACCTTCGTGAACGGCGTGCCCGTCCACGGCGCCTGAACCGCACCCCTCCCCGCCCCCCGACCTGGGAGATCTCATGGGCTTTCTCGACTGGCTAGTGATCTGCGGCTACTTCGTGGTGATGATCGCGATCGGTGTCTGGGCGAAATCCCGCATCCGTGACGCCAAGGACTTCTTCACCGCCGGAGGCCGAATGCCCTGGTGGTTGTCCGGCATCTCCCACCACATGTCGGGCTACAGCTCCGCGGTGTTCGTCGGCTACGCGGCCATCGCCTACACCGCCGGATTCACCCTGTACGTCTGGTGGGCGATCGGCATCACGTTCGCGATGCTGGTCGGATCGGTGCTGTTCGCGCCGCGCTGGCCACGGCTGCGGCAGCGGCTCGGGATCATCTCGCCGCTGGAATATCTGGCGACCCGCTACAACGTGCCGGCGCAGCAGGTGCTCGCGTGGAGCGGCACCGCGCTGAAGGTCTTCGACGTGGGAGCCAAGTGGGCGGCGACCGCGCTGCTGCTCCAGGTGTTCGCGGGCGTGCCGATCGCCTGGGGCGTGCTGCTCACCGGCGGGGTCACGCTGATCTACTCGACGATCGGCGGGTTGTGGGCCGACGCGCTCACCGACCTGGGCCAGTTCGTCATCCAGCTCGTCGCGGGGATCACGTTGTTCGTCGCGGTGCTCGCCCAGCTCGGCGGCGTGTCCGCGATCTGGACGCTGTGGGACAGGCTTCCCGAAGGGCACGGCCAGCCGTTCAACGGCACGTACACCATGGGCTTCGTCCTGGTCTACCTGCTGATCAACACGCTCTCCTACAACGGCGGGACCTGGAACCTCGCCCAGCGCTTCATCGCCGCGCCGACCGGCGAGTCGGCCAGGCGCGCCGCGCTGTTCTCCGCGGGCCTCTACCTCTTCTGGCCCCTCGTGCTGTTCTTTCCGATGTGGGCCGCACCGGTCCTGCTGCCCGGCCTGGCCGAGCCCGACCAGTCGTACGCGCTGCTGACCCAGCAGCTGCTGCCCGGCGGACTCATCGGTCTCGTGCTCGCCGGGATGTTCGCGCACACGATGGCGATGACGTCCTCCGACGCCAACGCCATCTCCTCGGTGGTGATCAGGGACATCATCCCCGCGGTCTGGAAGCGGGCGAACCGGCTGTCGTCCGCGTCCGAGCTGCTGGCCGGCCGGGTCTCCACGTTCCTGTTCATCGCGCTGTCGATGGGCATCGCGCTCGGCGCGGACAGCTTCGGCGGCGTGCTGGGCCTGCTGATCCTCTGGTTCGGCGCGCTGGTCGGCCCGATCGCCATCCCGATGTTGCTCGGCATGTTGCCGATGTTCCGCCGCAGCGGTCCCGCGGCCGCGATCGGCTCGTGGGCGACCGGGCTCGTGGTCTTCGCGCTGCTGAAGTACGTTTTCCCTGGTCAGAGCCAGACCGTGGAGGTGGCCGCCCCGGTCCTGTCGGCGCTGGTGGTGTTCGTGCTGGTCGGCCTGGTCGCCCCCGCGCGCGACGCCGAGGCCGACGAGCTGGTCGACTCGCTGAACGCCGAGCAGCCCGAGGCCGCCCCGAGCCGGTGAACGGCCGTACGGGGTGGACGCCGCGACGTCCGGCTGATCGGCCTGTCCTGCCACGCGGGGTGCGTGATCGTGCAAAGCCGGGGTAGGGGCACGCGCATGGCACTCATGGATCGGGTACGCGCGTACATGCGCAGCCCCAAAGGCAGGCAGAACGTCGAGAAGGCCAAGCGGATGGCCCGTGACCCGCACACGCAACAGCAGGTGCGACGCTTCCTCAGCCGCTTCAAGACCCGTCGGCACTGACCCCCGGACCGGCTCAGGGCAGGGTGGCACGGCGTACCCCCGCGCCGGGGACGGGCGCCATGGTGCTCCTCGACGCCGCCGAGGACGACGCCATGATCGGAAGGATGCCGGGCGTCTGCGGCGCACGCGCCTGATGGGCCTGAGAGGGTCAGGCGTCCAGCGTGCTGGCGTCCTCGCAGGCCTGGTAGTGCTTCGACGCCTCCCGCAGGCCTGTCTCCTGCTCCCTGAGCGCGGTGGCCAGGAGTGCGAGCCCCGCGTCGATGCCGTCCAGCCGCTGCCCGCGCCCCCGCCGGTATCCGCGGCCGTAGTCGTCGTCGCCCAGGGCGGTGCGCGCGGCGCGCCATGACGCCTCGAATGTGGCGTGGATGCCGGACACGTCGCCGGCCAGGTCGTCGGCCGCGCACGCCAGCCGGTGAAGGTGACTCTGGCTGTGGGCGACGACGCCGTTGAACTCCACGGGTTCGCAGCCTAGCGAGCGCGCCGCCCGAGGTCGATAGGCAGCGTATTTCAGAAAAGGATGGTACATACGAGACTTACGGTGCTGTGTGGTCGGTGTGAAGGGCGGGCGATGACGAGGGACGAGCCGTGGCGGCTGCTGGAGCAACTCGTCCAGGAGGTGAACCAGGAGACCGAGCAGCTCAAGCAGATGCAGGAAAGGATGCGGCTGCTGTCGGCGACGGCCACCTCGAAGGACGGCATGGTGACCGTGACCGTCGGACCGCGCGGCGAGGTGCGGACGATCGACCTCGACCCGCGCGTCTACCGCAAGCTGTCGCCGTCCGAGTTGTCCGCCTCGATCATCGAGCAGATCGGCAAAGCGACCGGGCAGGTCTCCGGTGAGATGAAGGAGCTGATGGAGCCCTTCACCCCCGATCTGCCGCTCGATGACCTGTTCGGCGAGGAGACGGGCTTCGAGCCGTTCCTGCCGCGACCCGGCACACCAGGTCACGCGAGCCACGACCGCCGTCGTGACCCGCCGCCCCGAAACGTCGATCGAAAGAGATGACGCCGAGTGATGGGCTCGATCTCAGCCTGGTGCCCGACATCGTCAAGCCGCTGGCGCGGCCGCTGACCGGCGGAGCGGTCCCGGAGGCCGACGTCGCCGGGATCCTCGCCGAGGCCGCCACGCTGGAGAACCTGGCCGACCTCCTGGCCGGGCTCAGAGCCGACGACGCCGGCGCTGTCGCACGAATGTTGCGCGGCTGGGACTGGCAGGGCCCCGCCAAGGAGGCGTTCGAGCAGGCGTTCACCGCGCTCGGCGGGCAGCCGGGCGCCACCGGCCCCGATGCCGGGCCGGCGCTGCTCGACCTCCTGGAACAGGCGCTGCGCGACGAGGCGGCGGCCCTGCGCGAACACGGCGTGCGGATGCAGCACACCGAATGGATGATCTACGCCTCGCTGGCGCTGCTCGGCGCGGTGATCGTCAGGCTGCTGGTGTGGATCTACGTCAACGGCCCGGCCGTGCTCAAACTCATCCAGCACAACACGCTGCTGACCCGGATGCGCATCCAGACGATCAAGCGGCTCGTCCTCAGCGGCATGCTGACGTTCGGCGGCATCAGCGGCGGTCTCGACCTCGGCGTGCAGGTGGCTCAGCAGATCTGGGGAGACCGCGAAGCCGGTGACTTCGACGTCGCGTCGCTGGCGCTGTCGGCCGGCAGCGGCGCCCTGACCGGCGCCCTGTTCGCCGGCGCGAACGCGGGGCTTTCGCGGCTGCTGAGCCGGAACATGGTGTACCTCGCCTCCGAAGCCGAGCTGGCCGTGCGTGACAGGATCGTGGCGTACGGGCAGAGCATGTACGGCCAGGCGCTGCTGGGCGGGCTGGCGGGCACCGGCGGCTCCGTCCCGGGACTGGCGCTCAGCGGGCAGCTCGACACCTCGCACCTGGCCTTCGCCCTCATCGCCGGCGTCTCCGGAGGCCTCGACGTCCCGGCCGCGGCGAGGGTGAGCTACACCCCGATGCAGGCGGTCGCCCAACTCGGCGACCCCCCAGCCACCGGCCCCCCGACCACGGTCAACGCGTCCGCCGGCACGCCGCCCACCGGAACCTCGGTCACCGGTTACGGGTCCGTTGGCAGCTCGGCCACGGGCACCTCGACCACCGGTGACGCCGGCGTTGGCACACCGGTCGCCGACTCCTCGACCCCGGTGCACCAGCCCCGGCCCGAACGCCACGGTGACGTCGGCGCCCTGATCAACCGGCAGACCCCTGAACCGGCTCTTGCCCAGCCGCACCAGGGCGAGACGATCGTGGGTGAGGTCACCCGGCGTCACGACACACCCCTGTCCAGCGCCGAAGGGGGCGGAGTTCCCGTACGGCCGGCCCAGAGCCACCCGGCCGAGCAGGCCCCGGCCGGACCGACGCGGTCGGAGGTGGCGCGTCCGGGTGAGCTCCCCCGTGACTCGCTGCTCCCGGCCAACATCCCTACGATCAACGCGCCCCCAGAAGCCACGGCCGAACGGCACCACGACGACGATCTGAAACCCGCGGACACCGCCCCGGCCCACCAGCGGCCCGCGGACGCCCCGGCTCCTCAGCGGCCCGCGGACGAAGTCCCGGCCAGGCAGCGGCCCGCGGACGCCCCTCCAGCGGACGCTCCGGTCCACCACCGGCCCGTGGATCTCCCGGTCCACCACCGGCCCGTGGATCTCCCGGCCCATCAGCGGTCTGTGGACGGCGGCCTCGGGCACAAGTGGCCCCAGGGGTCCGGCGAAGAGCGGCCCGCGATGTCGAGTGAACCGGTGCCGGGCGGCCGGAGCGGGCCGGGCGGCGACTCGGCCGGCCCTGTCGTGCGGCAGCCACGCGACCACAGCACCCCGCCGGACGCCGGAACGCGGGCCTCGACGCTGACGTGGACGCCCCACGAGGGGACGGTGCCGGTCCTGGACCCGGTGGACCCCGTGGGCGCTCGCCAGGCGACCGGAGACGCCCCGACGGTCGCGGACCCCCGGCCGCGGAACTTCGCCGAGGCCGCGGCGATGGTGCACCGCTGGACGCCTGACAGCGGGGATGCCCGGCGGCCTGCGCGCGATGGCTGGTCGCCTGACAGCGGGGACGCCCGGAGGCCCGTACCCGATGCGGAGCTCCTGGCCGAGGGCCGTCGTCTGAGACGGGAGCTGGGTGTCGTCAACGACAGCGAGACGACGGCGTGGGCGCTGGCGCGGATGAGCCGGATCTCCGGCGAGCCGGCGGCGGGGCGGGCCGTGCACCGGCTGGCGGCCGAGCTCGGCCTGCACCGCGACATCGACACCCTGGTCGATCTCTACAACGACGCCGAGCGGTTCGCGATGGCCCGGGACGGCGATACCGGCCGCGCGGCGCTGGTGGACACCCTCCGGGCCACCATGGCGGCGGACTCCTTCCGCTGGACGGGATACCGTCACCGGAACCTGTTCGGCCTGCGGGACGTCACCGCCGCGCAGGCGCGCGCGGTCGGGCTCATGGTCGGCATGATGGGGGAGCGGCTCACCCAGAGCGGCGCGAGGGACTTCGTCAGGCCCCTGCTCGACGGGCACGTGGGGCCTGGCGCCGGCCGGGTCGCCGAGGTGCTGCCGGTCGTTCGGGCGGCCCAGGAGAACGGCTATTTCCCCGCCGGGACGAGCGGGGCCGCAGCCTTCCGCCGGGGCATGGAGCGGTTCTGGCACGAGGACCCCTACCTGTGGAACGGCGTGCTGCTCGCCGAGAGGCACGCCATGACCGACCCCGGCGAGGCGACGGCCCGGCTGCTCGCGCACCTCGACGAACTCGCCGCGCCGCCGGGCCCCGGCAGAGAGCGCGCCGGCCCTCCGCTGGAGCGGCTGGCCGAGGACGTGGGGCTGGGACGCTCCGTCGGGCACCTCGTCCGCCTGGCCGAGGAGGCGCGGGCGCACGGCGCCGGCCTCACGCGGGCGGCCCGCGTCGAGGAGCTCACCGGCCTGCTCGCCGCGCACCGGGCGCGGGACCCGTACCGCTGGGACGGTCTGCGGATCGCGGCGGAGCACGGTTTCCCGCGCCCGCGCGACGACGAGGCGCGGTCCCTGGCGCGGCTGGCCGAGCTCACCCGCTCCGAGGCGCCGTCCCGGCTGTGGGTGTTCGACCCCCTGCGCCGGCTGGCCACGGAGGCGGGTCTCGGCCAGTCCGTGGAACGGCTGGCGCGCAGGGCGGCCGACGTCCAGCAGGCCGGTTTCGACCTGTTCGGGCCGGTCGATCGGCGGCAGGTGCTCGATGCCCTGACCCCGCACGCCGGCCGTGCCCCGGCGGGCCCGCCGCAAAATCCGCGGAACCTGCCCCCGGGCCTGCACGATCTCTCCCCCTCCGCCGTTCAGGAGGCGAGGCAGGCCGCGGCTCGGGAACACGCGCAGGCGCAGAAGGCGTACCGGAGCGCCCATTCCCCCCTGCGGCGCTCGCTGTCCCTGCTCACCGGGCCCGATCCGCTGGCCGTGGCGGAGCAGGAGCGGGTCGCCTCGCTGGACTCCCGCGTCCAGGCGTGGCGGCGCTGGCCGGAGCGGCCGGAGGTGTCGTTCACGAGGGACGTCGGGGCGTTCCGCCGTGCCTACGATCGGGCGATGGAGCGCGCGGTCGCGGGGGAGGCGGCGATCCCGTACATGTCGGAGAACGCGACCGCCTCCCTCGCGGACCGTGACGGCGGGCGGGGGTTCGGGCTGGAGCTGGAGTTCGACCTGCCGGACCGTACCGACGTCAGGAGGCTGGAGGCGATCGCCCGCGCCCTGCGCGAGGCCGGCCTGACCGGCGACGCCCAGGTGCACAGCCGCCACACCATGCACGGGGAGGGCTACCGATCGGGCGGGAACGGCGGGCGCGGGCTGTGGAACCTGGAAAGGGATGGCACGGTCGCGGGCGAGCTGGTCTCGCCCATCCTGTACGACGAGCCCGCGACGTGGGAGAACCTCCGCGTCGCCTGCGAGATCATCCGGTCGCACGGCGGCACGGCGAGCCTCTCGACCGGCGGGCACGTCCACGTGAGCACCCACGACTACGACCACATCGTGGAGAACTACACCGCCGTGCTGCGCTACGCGGACCATCACGCCGACACCCTGTTCAGGCTCGCGCAGAACCCGGAGCGGGCCGGTCACCGAGGTCTCGCCTACTGCCGTCCCAACGACCTGCCCGCCCCGGGCTACCAGCAGATCGATCCGGTACGGCACGCCAACACGGGCCAGGAGCTGGCCCTGAACATGGAGGCGATGCGTGGCACCGCGAAGGACCACATCGAGCTGCGGTTGTGGGACGGTTCGCTCGACCCCGCCGTGATCCAGTCACAGGTCAAGGTGTCGCTGGCGCTGGTCGAGGCGGCGTTCCGCACCGCGACGCTGGGCCGTCCGCCGAACGGCGACCGGCGCGACCACCTGGGCGCCCACGCCGCGCTCCTCGCGCAGGAGCCCGCGCTGGACGTCACGGAGCGGGGAAGCCGATCCTTCCGTATCCTGATGGACGAGCTCTTCTGGCGGGCCGCCGACAAGGAGCAGCTCACGGCCCTGTTCGCCGCCACGCGCTGGATGCCGGGCCCATGAGGGAACGGGACAACGTCGTGATCGTCCGTAACGGCCCGGCGGCGGAGCCTCCTCCGGCCGCTCCCGTCCGGCACGACGGACGGCCGTACCACCTGGAGATGATCTACGCGGGCGGGGCCCGCCGCGGCTACGCCGACGACGCCGCCGACCTCGTCGAGCTGCTCGCCCCCGGCTACGCCGCGCTCGCCACCGCCGGCGAGCGCGCGACGGCGCGCGTACGCCTCGCCATGGACCTGCAGGTCACGCTGCAGGCCCGGCTCGCGGCCGGACCCCGGCTCGACGCCTGCGGCGACGCGGAACGCGCCGTGATCCTCGGCGGGCGGCACGAACCCCCGGCACCCACCCGGTGGGAGGCGCCGGTCCCCCTGGTGCTGGTCGCGACCTTCTACGAGCCCGCCGGTCCGCTGCCCAGGCCACAGGGGCCCGCGGACCTCCAGATCTGGCTCGACCCGGCCGACGACTGGGCCCTGCTGACCAGCCTGCACGCCGCCGGCGTGATCACCGTCAGCCGCGCGGTCACGTGAACCACGGAAGGAACGCCCATGAACGCTCGATCCGTCACCGTCCTGGTGTGGGGCGAGAACCGGCATGAACAGACCGAACCCAGCGTGGCCGAGATCTATCCCGACGGCATGCACAACGCCGTCCGCCGCGGCATCGAGCACTGGCTGGGGGAGTGGGTGACCGTCACCACGGCCACGCTCGACGACCCCGAGCACGGGCTGACCGAGGAGGTGCTCGCCGGCACCGACGTCCTCACCTGGTGGGGCCACGCCGCGCACGGCGAGGTGTCGGACGAGGTGGTCGATCGGGTGCACCGGCACGTCCTGGCGGGCATGGGGCTGGTGGTGCTGCACTCCGGCCACTACTCGAAGATCTTCACCAGGCTCATGGGCACCACGTGCACGCTGCGCTGGCGCAGCGCGAACGACCGCGAGCTGGTCTGGACGGTGAACCCGTCCCACCCCATCGCGCGCGGCATCCCCCACCCCATCGAGATCCCCGCCCAGGAGATGTACGGCGAGCAGTTCGACATCCCGGCGCCCGACGAGCTGATCTTCATCAGCTCGTTCACCGGCGGCGAGGTGTTCCGCAGCGGCTGTACCTTCCGGCGCGGCAACGGCAAGATCTTCTACTTCAGCCCTGGCGACCAGGACTACCCGGTGTACCACCACCCGGACGTGCTGCACGTCATCGCCAACGGAGTCGAGTGGGTGGCCGCCGACCCGCCACGGCGCGACCTGCCGGCCTCGCTCCGGCAGGAGACGGGCGACTTCGGCACCGGCCGGGACGACCGCGGCGCGGCGCCCGACGAGAGGGCCGCGGAGTGAGCGCCGCCGCCGGCCGGGCGCGGCCGCTCCGCGTGGTCCAGGTCGGAGCGGGCGCGATGGGCCTGGTCTGGATGCGCACCCTGACCGCGTCCCGTGACGTCGACCTCGTCGGGGTGGCCGACCTCGACGTCGATCGGGCGCGGGCCGCCGTACGCGCCACCGGCGCCGACGCCAAGGTCGGCGCCTCGCTCGGCGACCTGCTCGCGGACACCGCGCCGGACGCCGTCGTGAACGTCACCGTCCCGGCGGCCCACAACGAGGTGAACATCGAGGCGCTCTTCGCCGGGCTCCCGGTCCTGTGCGAGAAGCCCGCCGCGCCGACCCTGGCCGAGGCGGTCGTCCAGGTCGCCGCCGCCGAGGCGACCGGCCGGCTGCTGATGATCAGCCAGTCGCGCCGCTACTACGCCGCCCTGGAGGAATACCGCCGCCGCATCGCCGAGCTCGGCACGCCCGGGCTGCTGACCACCGGCTTCTACCGCGGCGAGCGCTTCGGGGGCTTCCGCGACGTCATGGAGCAGCCGCTGCTGGTGGACATGGCGATCCACGCCTTCGACGCGGCCCGCCACCTGCTCGGCGCGGAGCCGATCTCGGTCGTGTGCGAGAGCTGGAACCCGGCCTGGAGCTGGTACCGCGGCGACGCGGCCGCGACCGCGACGTTCCTGTTCGGGGGCGGCACCCGCTACGTCTTCACCGGCTCCTGGGTCGCGGAGGGGCTGGAGACGCCCTGGAACGGCCGGTGGCGGGCCTCCGGCCCCGGAGGCACCGTGACCTGGGACGGCGAGGACCGCGTCACCTCCAGCACCGGCGGCGCGTCGGAGGTGCCGGCGGGCACGCACGAGGAGATCGCCGGGGCGCTGGCGGAGTTCCTCACGGCACTGCGCACGGGCGTGGAGCCGTCGGGATCGATCGCCCGCAACATCCGCTCCCTGGCCATGGTGGAGGCGGCGGTGCGCTCGGCGGAGTCGGGCGCGCGGGTCCACATCGGGGCGCTGCTCGAACAGGCCCACCGGGACGCGCTGGCCCTTTCCGTGCGCGAGGAGATCCGCGCCCGTCTGGAGAGCGCCTCCCGGGTGACAGGGCCTACCGCGGAAGGTTGAGTGATCCACCGTGGCGGGTTGACGACGTGGTGTGCACGCGACGTCGGAAGCGTGCCATTGACAGGCGTGTCGGCCGATCGAAAAGATACGGTCGTCCGTACAACTTCGTGGACAAGAGGCACCGGATGACCGACATCGACTGGGCGCGGCGGCTGGCTCTGGAACCGGGCGCCGCCGTGCCGCTCTACTACCAGCTGCGCGAGCGCCTGCGCGCGGTGATCGGCGAGTGCGAGCCCGACACCCCGATCCCGGCGGAGAAGGACCTCATGGTGTTCGCCGGGGTGAGCCGGGCCACCGCGCGGCGGGCGATCGGCGACCTGGTCCAGGAGGGGCTGCTGGTGGCCCGGCAGGGCAGCGGCACCTACACCGCACCGGTCGGGGTCACCTCCGAGCTTCTGGGCTCCAGGCCGGCCGGCTTCACCGAGACGATGGCCAGGCTGGGGCGCAAGCCGACCACGCGGGTGCTCGTGGCGCGCGCGCAGCCGTGCGCCGCCGACCTCGCCCCCGCGCTCGGCCTGGAGGCAGGCAGCGAGGTCGTCTTCCTCGAACGCCTCAGGCTGCTCGACGACGAGCCCTGCATGATCGAGAGCGCCCATCTCCCGGCCGAGCTGGTGCCCGGCATCCTCGACGAGGACCTGACCGGGTCGCTCTACGGCCTGCTGCGGCTGAAGTACGGGCTGACCCCGGCCTCGGGCAAGGAGACGATCGGCGCGGTCAACGCCGACTACCGCCTGGCGGGGCTGCTGCACGTGCCCATGGCCGCGGCCCTGCTGGCCACCGCCCGGTCGACGGTCACCGAGGGCGGGCTGCCGCTCGAATACACGATCCGCCACGCCAGAGGCGACCTCGCCGTGTTCTCCGTCGAGCTCAACGACGCGAAGAACGCCCTGATGGGTCAGGAGCCGAGGTGAAGGGCGTGTCCGGACGGCGCCTGCTCGCCGCCGCGCTCACCCCCTGCCCGGGCGGCGCTGACCGGCAACGCCGCCGGGCGATCCGCTGACGTTCAGGAGAGGTTCTTCTGGGCGGCGTTGTCCCAGGAGGCGTTGGTGCCGATCTCCGGCGTGGAGCCGGCGAAGGCGCCGCGGGCGTAGGTGTCGCCCTGGAGGGTGTACATCAGCCAGGCGGTCAGATATCCGAGGAAGCCGCCGCCGTCGCCCTGGATCGTGTTGTGCCCGGCGCCCTTGAGCATGGCCTTGGCGGCGGCCCCGGGGACGGCCCGGTAGTAGTTCCGGATGGCCGAGTGCGGGGAGATCAGGCCGTCGCGGGTGCCGCTGAGGAACAGGACGGGGCAGTCCAGCCGGTCCACGTGGAACCTGTCGTCCGGGTCGACCCAGATCGGGGCGGGCAGCGCGATCGGGACGACCGACGAGATCAGGCCGCCCGACTTGGTGGCCGTGTTGACGGAGCCGCCCGCGCCCTGCGAGTGGCCGACGGCGCCGACCTTGCCCACGTCGAGCTTGCCGTGGAACACGCTGGAGGAGTCGCCGTTCCTGGCCACCATGTACTCGGCGGCCTCGATCATCTCGGTGCCGGTGCCCGTCGTCGTGTCCGTCGTGGCGATGACCACGAACCCCCAGGAGGCGAGCTGGTTCAGCACGCCCGGATACTGGGTGGGGACGGCGTCCGTGCCGTTGCCCCAGGTGACGATCGGGTGCTTGACGCCTCCTTCGCCCAGGCCGGCCGGATAGTGGATCCGGTAGTCGCCGCCGACGTCCGCGGTGGCCACGGCCCAGGGCCCGGCCGCCGCGTAGTGGGCTTCGATCGTGTCGGCGGCCCGCGCGGGGGAGACCAGGACCCCCAGCAGCAGCACCACGGCGACCATGAGCTTCATGCATCCTCCCCAGGTGTACGGATGACCGTATCTTTCGCGTCACCCGCCACCCTGTCAACAGCCCTGTCGGCGAACCGCACCCGTTGTCCGCCCACGCCGCCGTGTTCCTCGGGCTCGCGGCGGCCACCCTGGCCCTGGACCCGGCTCTCGTCCTGTCCCCGCCGGGTGACCGCCGCTGCACCCGTCAGGCCTGCGTACGGTCCAGTTCCAGGCGTACCCTGGCCAGCCAGGACCCCCAGCCGTCATCCGGCCGGCTGTCGCCGATGCGCAGGTAGAACCCCGGAGACTCGCCCCGCAGGTCGGCGAGGCCGAGCGTGCGCTCCTCCCGGTTGGACCGGTCGCGCACGTCGTTCTCCTCCCGCAGCACCGTCCGCCAGGTCTGCTGGTCGGTCGAGACCTCCACGAGGAAGTGGTTGGCGATGTCCAGCGTCAGCGACCCGCCGGTGACCTGCGCGGGCAGCTCGAACCGGTAGGTCGCGTGGCTGTCGCCGTCGGTGAACCGGGCACGCCCGTCGTGGACCTCGCCGTCGAGCTTGGACCCGCCCACGTCCAGGAGCCAGGGCTCCTCGGCCGGGGTGCCGGGCGTGAACTCCACCGTGTCGCCGATCAGCGTGACCGCCACCTGCTCGCCGGCGGCCCCCTGGTCGGAGGTGGCGGCGAGCCGGATCGGGTGGCTGCCGGGACCGGCTGTCGCCGGCACCGCCACCTCGAACGCCACGGTCTGGGACGCGCCCGGCGCCACGGGGCCGAAGGGGGCGGACGCGGGCTGGACGGTCCAGCCCTCGGGTCCCGTGGCGGTGAGCCGGCCGCGGGCGGGTTTCGTGGCGTGGTTGGCCACGGTCGCCGAGAGCCTCACGGTCTCGCCTGGGGCGGCGAACACCCCGGAGCTCTCGATGACCAGCGTCGACGTGGCGGGCGGCTCAGGAGCGAGCAGTTCCACCTCGGCCAGCGAGACCGCCGTGCCGCCGGTGAACCTGATCCGGTAGTGGGCGTACGCGCTCGGGCTGGTGATCTTGAACGGGCGCGTCTGCGACCGCCACGCGAAGCTCTCACCGGTCCGCTTGTCGATCGACTTCCACGCGTTGCCGTCCTTCGAGCCCTCCAGGACCCAGCTGGACGGATCCTGGGCGGGATCGCCCGAGCCGGACGTGAGCGTGTAGTAGCGCGCCGTGCGCTCGCCGTCGAAGGAATAGCGCACCCACTCGGGCACCGTCGCCCCGGTGGCCGAGTCATCGTCGAACAGCGCGCTCACGTCGGCGCCGCCGGGCGCCGACGCCGTGCCGCGCCCGGGCCCGGTGAGGTCGTGCAGCGGCGTCGGGACCCGGTCGTCACCGGTGATCGAGGGCGGGGCGGCGTTCTTCCCCGTGCCCCAGCGCGAAGGCTTCGGCCCCATCTCGAACACCAGCTCGCCGCCCTTGGCGATCAGGTCGTGCGGCAGGTACGTCTTCCCGTACGGCTTGCCGTTGACCTTCAGCCCCTGCACGTAGACGTTGCGCGCGCTGTTGCCCGGCGCCCTGATCACCAGCTTCCTGCCGTTCTCCAGGCGCACGGTCGCCTTCGTGAACAGGGGCGAGCCGATCGCGTAGGAGGGGCTGCCCATCTGCAGCGGGTAGAAGCCGAGGGCGCTGAAGACCTGCCAGGCCGACATCTCCCCGTTGTCCTCGTCGCCCGGGTAGCCCTGGCCGATCTCGCTGCCCAGATAGAGCCGCGAGAGCGCCTCGCGCACCTTGGCCTGGGTTTTCCACGGTTGTCCCGCGTAGTCGTACATGTAGGCGATGTGGTGCGAGGGCTGGTTGCTGTGCCCGTACTGGCCCATCCGGATGTCGCGGGCCTCGCGCATCTCGTGGATGATCCCGTTGTACGAGCCCGGGAACAGCGCGGTCTCCTGGTCGTCGAAGAACGCGTCGAGCTTGGCGGCCAGCTTGTCCGCGCCGCCGTACAGGTTGGCCAGGCCGCGGCCGTCCTGCGGCACGTGGAAGGCCATGTTCCAGCCGTTCGTCTCCGTGTAGTCGTGGCCCCACTCGCGCGGGTCGTAGGCGTCCGGCTTGAGCCGGAACGACCCGCCCGCGCTCCTGCCCTGGAAGAAGCGGACCGCCGGGTCGAACATGTGCACGTAGTTGAGCGCCCGGTTCCTGAAGTACTCGTACTCCTCCAGGTAGCGGGCGCGCTTCGCGCCCTTCGACCGTTCGGCCAGCGACCTGGCCATGTTCGCGATGCCGAAGTCGTTGATGTAGCCGTCCATGGCCCACGACATGGCCTCACCCGTCGACTCCGTGCTCGTGTAGCCGAGGAAGACGGAGGTCGACAGGCCCTTGCGGCCCACGTGGCGGGTGGGCGGGGTGACCGTGGCGTTCTTGAGCGCCGCCTCGTAGGCGGTCTCGGCGTCGAACCCGGTGATCCCCTTCAGGTGGGCGTCGGCGAAGGCGACGTCGGAGCTGGTGCCGACCATCAGGTCGGCGTAGCCCGGCGAGGACCAGCGCGCGATCCAGCCGCCGTCCTCGTACTGCCGCACGAACCCGTCCACCATCTCCCCGGCCGCCTTCGGCGTGAGCAGCGCGTACGCGGGCCAGGTGGTGCGGTAGGTGTCCCAGAAGCCGTTGTTGACGTACACCTTGCCGTCCGCCACCTTCGCCCCGGTCTCGGTGGGCGTGCTGGGCGGGGTCTCGGTGGCCGACTGCACGGCGTGCCTGTACACCGGGGTGTCCGCGGTGCCGGTGTTCTCGTGACCGGAGTTGGGATAGAGGAACAGCCGGTAGAGGTTGGAGTACAGGGTGACGAGCTGGTCGTGGCTCGCGCCCTCGACCTCGATGACGCCGAGCTTGGCGTCCCACGCCTTCCGCGCCCGCTCGCTGACCTGCTCCAGCGTGTCGGAGGCGCCGATCTCCAGCTCCAGGTTCTTCCTGGCCTGCTCCACGCTGATCAGCGAGGACGCGATCCGCATGGTCACCGTGCGCGTCTCTCCCGCGTCGAACGCGAGATAGCCCAGCACGTTGTCGCGTCCCTGGCCGGTCAGCCTGCCGCCGCCGGTGACCGGGCGGTCGAAGGCGGCGTAGTAGAACATGCGCGTCGCCCCGGTGGACAGGTCGCTGCGCACGTCGGAATAGCCGGTGACCACGCCGCCGGACACGTCGAGGGTCAGGCCGCCGCTGTTGTTCACGTTGTCGAAGATCAGCTTGGCCGACGAGCCGGGGAACGTGAACCGGGCCAGCGCCGCGTGGTCGGCCGGCGCGATCTCCGTCTTGAGGCCGTTGTCGAACGTGACCGCGTACAGGTGCGGCTGGGCGACCTCCCGCTCGTGGCGGAAGGGCAGCGCGCGGGCGGTCCTCGACGGGTCGGGCGCCCCTTCGGCCGCCGACGGCATGAACTGGAACGTCTGCCGGTCGCCCATCCACGGGCTGGGCTCGTGGCCGGCGGTGAACGCCTGGATCTCGGGCAGGTTCGCCGCGTTGCCGGCCCGGTGGTATTCGTAGAGCCACCGCGTCGAGGAGGCGTCCGTCATCGGCGTCCAGAAGTTGAACCCGTGCGGCACGGCCGTGGCCGGGAAGTTGTTGCCCCGCGAGAACCCGCCCGTGGAGTGGGTGCCGCGGGTGGTCACCGCGTACTGCGAGGGCCGCTGTCCGTCGCGCCCGTCACGGCCGTCGTACGGCTGCCGCTTCCGCTCCTTGACGATCTTGATGTCGTCCACCCAGCCGCAGAACCCGGCCTCGCCCACGGGGCTGTCGTAGGCCACCAGGATGCGGCTGATCCGCTTGCCCCTGGCCACCTTGCCGATCTCGGCGCGCTTGAAGTTCCACTGGTCGGCGTAGAGGGTCTTGGACTCGCCCTGATCCCGGGGCGCCAGCCGGACTCCGTGCTGGTCGACGGCCTTCAGGTCGCTGAGGTAGGTGCCGTCGCTGAAGGCCAGGTCCACGGAGACGTACGTGCTGGGATAGCGCAGGTGGGCCGAGGTGAACTCGGGGAAGACCAGGTAGGACAGCTCCATCCCGGACGTGACCGGGATGTCCATCTCGAACACCTTGTTGGTGGAGTAGCCGCCCTTGCCCGACGTCGTGCCGCCCGCGTACCGGAGGGCGCGCAGGCCGCTGAAGCCGGCGCGCGGTCTGGACGTGTGGCCGCGGGTCGGGCCCTCGCCGACGTGGCTGCGCATGTCGCTGGGCGGCCTGGCGCCGGTGTGGCCGTCGGAGAGCTCCCACTCGGCCAGTTGCAGCATGGGGGCTCCGCCGACGCGGGTGACGTTCAGCCGGTAGTGGGCGTAGACGGTCGTGTTGGCGAAGCGGTATTCCTTGCGCTGGTGACGCGCCGAGAACGTCTCGCCGGTCCGGGTGTCCAGGGTCGTCCAGGTCTTCCCGTCCTGCGAGCCCTGGAGTTGCCAGTCGCGGGGGTCGCGCTCGGGCACGTCGTCAGCGGAGGTCAGCGCGTAGTGCACGACCGCGACCGGCTCGGACAGTTCGTACCGCGCCCAGCCCGTGCCGCTGTCCACCAGCCACTTGGTGCTCGCGTCGGTGTCGGCGAGGTTCTCCTTCACCTCGCCGGCGTCGAAGAACTCGCCGCTGACGTCGATCCGGGCGATCTTGTCGGAGATGCTGCCCTCGATGCCGCCGGGCAGGGTGCCGGTGACGTTGTCGGCCTTCTTGCCGCCCTTGGCGTCGGTCTCGGTGGTGTTGATCCAGGTCGGCTGGGGGTCGCCGGGCTCGAAGGAGGAGGCGAAGGCCGCTCCTTCCGCCTGGGCCAGCTTCTGCCCGTCCTGCGCCGCTCGCCGCGCCTGCTCCGCGGACGGAACCGGCTCGCTCGCCTTGGGATCGGGCGGCGGGCTGGAGGACGGGCCGGGGGTCGGGGTGCCCGAAGGGCCGGGATTGGGAATCGGGTCTGGACCTTTCTGTGCGGTGGCGCCTGCCGGGCCGTACCGGGTGGTCAGCGCGGCGGCGGCCGGGGCGGAGAGTGCGAGGGCGACGCCCGCGCATAAGAGTGCCGTCATGAGGGATCGTCGGCGAGGGTGCTTCATCGGGGGGAACCTTCCGTGCGTCAGCCGGTACGGGGACTCGGTCGAGCAGCGTCACGAAGGCGGCTGCGTGGGTCGTGCCTTGTCGGGACGGGACGGGCCCGGGATGGACCGGATGGCCAGGGGGTGCTCACAACGATCTGCCAGAAGGGGGATGACAACGTTGTCAGCCTCAATCTGTCAAGGAAGTTTTCAAATCGCGGGCCCCCTGTCAAGAGGCCGCCCCGCGGGCCCCGGGCGGGCGCAGGAAGGCGCACCGGTGGGCGCCCCACCGGTGACAGCGATCGGTCGCGCCGGGGTCAGCGCCGCTTGACGACGGTCAGCAGGACCGCGGAGTCCTCCAGCGCCTCGAGACTGTGGCGGGCGTCGGGCACGATGAGCAGGTCTCCGGTGCGCGCCTCCCACGACTCCGCACCGGCCAGCATGCGCACCCGGCCGTGCAGCACCTGCACCGTCGCCTCTCCCGGGTTCTCGTGCTCGGCGAGGTGCGAGCCCTGCTTCATGCCGATGACCGTCTGGCGCAGCACCTTCTCGTGCCCGCCGTACACGGTGTCGGCGGTGTGGCCGCCACCGGCGCCGGCCGCCAGATCGGTTTGCTGACGGGCCAGGGCCGTGAGCGAGACTTTCTGCATGCCGCCATTGTCTCAGTTGGGCTATGGTCGGCCGTGTGACGGGACCGTGGAACACCCCGCGCAGGCCCCTCGTGCACTTCCCCGACGGCCGCGAACCCCTCGTGCCGGCGCAGTCCGGCGCGCGGCAGAGCGACGCCGCCCATCTGGCGCTGCTGCCCCCGCCGCACGGCTCGGCCGCCGTCGGAGACCCCCAGCAGTTCGGGCACCGCGCCGCGGGGTCACGCAGCCCGCCGATGGTCTGACCCTTCGTCCACTGTCGCGCCGCGCGGCCCGGCCGTGCGCGCCCGGCTTCCCGCCGGCGCGACCGTCCCCCATGCGGGACACCCCCTCATTCCTCCCTTCTCGCGTCAAGCAAGGAGCCGAACACCGCCATGGCCGAGCTCGCATCAGCCCGTACCCTCCAGCACGCCCGCCACGGACGGGTGGCGCTCGATCTGGGCACCGCGCGCACCAGAGCGCTGACGTCGAGCGGGGTCGCCATCGCCGACCGCCCGTCGGCCGTCGTCGCCTCCCCGCCCGTCGCCGATGTCGCCGAGCCGGTACGCCCGATCCGGCACGGGATGATCGCCGACCCGGGCGCGTGCCTGCGCCTCGTACGCCTCGTGCTGCGGGACGTCCAGACGGCGGGCGACCGCTCCATGGAGCAGGTGCTGGTCGGCGTGCCCGTGGCCGCGTCGCCCAGCGACCGGAGGGCGGTGCGCACCGCGGTGTCCGAGGCCGCCGGGTGCGGGGTGACGCTGGTGGAGGAGCCCCTGGCCGCCGCCGTCGGCGTCGGCCTCGACGTCACGGGCTCGCGGCCGTTCCTGCTGCTCGACGTGGGCGCGGGCATCGTCGAGGCCGTTGCCATCCGCGACGGCGCCATCAGCGACGCCGTGGCCGTCCAGCTGGGCGCCACGACCAGCGCGGGCCTGCTGCCGTACGTGCTGGACGGCGTCGTCGACATGACGGCCGCGCTGCTGCGCCGCCTGCCCGCCCGGCTTCGCGCCGCCGCGCGCGCCCACGGCCTGACGGTGACCGGGGGCGGCGCCCTGCAGGCGCAGCTGCTCAACCGCCTGGACACCGTCCTGCGCATGCCGGTCAGCACGCCGCCCGAGCCGCAGCACGCCACCGTACGCGGCCTGATGCGGCTGTGCCTGCAGCCCGCGCTGGCCGCCGGCATCGCCGCGCGTGGCCGCTGATCGCCGGGGCAGGGTAAGCCCGTGATCCGACTCGATCGCCTGGTCAACGTGCTGGGCGGATACGGGGTGCGGCTGTGCGGGCGGCCCGAGACGCGCTCGGTCCAGCTGCGCAGCGTGGCGATGCCGGACCCTGCCGACGAGCGCCTCCAGGGTGACGTGCTGCTGGCGGTCGGCGCCCCGTCGGCGGCCGAGGCGGTCCGGTGGGCGGTGTCGGCGCGGGCCACGGTGGTGATGGTGCGCGCCGGCGCCGAAGCCGCCCGCGAGGCGTCCTCGGCCGGCGAGAGCGAGGGCGTGGCGGTGATGCTGGTCGACCCCGCCGTGTCGTGGAGCCAGCTCGCCGGTGTGGTCTACGGGCTCGTCCTGGAAGGGCGGGAGACGGAGGCGGGTCGCGGGCCGACCGACCTGTTCGCGCTGGCCGACAGCCTGGCCGACGTGGTCGGCGGCGCGGTCACCATCGAGGACCGGCTGTCGCGGGTGCTGGCGTACTCACGCTCCCAGCAGGCGGGCGACCCGGCCCGGCTGGAGACGATCCTGGTGCGGCAGGTTCCCGACCGGCTGCGGGAGCTGTTCAGGTCCCGGGGGGTGTTCGACCGGCTGGCCGCGTCCGACGAGCCGGTGTTCGTCGAGCAGGACCCGGAGCACGGGCTGACCGGGCGGATGGCGGTGGCCGTGCGGGCGGGCCGCGAGGTGCTCGGCTCGGTCTGGGTGACCTGCGGCAGCCCGCTGACCGGGGCGCGGCTCGGCGCCCTGACCGACGGGGCGCGCACGGTGGCGCTGCACCTGCTGCGCCAGCGGGCGAGCGCCGACCTGGAGCGGCAGGTGGAGTCCGACCTGGCCATCCGGCTGCTGGAGGGCAGCGCCGACGCCGCGACGGTGCTCAGCCAGCTGGGGCTGGCCGGCGAGACGCTGCGCGTCATCGCCGTCCGCGCGCACGCCGAGAACGAGCGGCACGCCGCGCTGCTGCTGGCCTTCGAACGGGCCACCACCGGCTTCGGCTGGTCGCGGCCCGGGCGCAGCACGCTGCTGGGCAACACGCTCTACACGGTCCTGCCCGGGGAGGAGGCCGACGCGGCGCGCGCCTGGGTGTCCGCGCTGGGGTCCGCCCTGCCCGCGCAGGTGAGACTCCTCGCCGGGATCGGGGCGCCGGCCAGGGCGGCGGAGCTGCCGGCCAGCCGTCAGGAGGCCGACGAGTGCCTGGCGCTGCACGAGACGGGCGCCCTTCAGGCCGCGCCGCCGGCGTACGACGAGTCCTGGGACGACATCCTGCTGCGGCGGCTGCGGGCCGCCGCGCGCACCGGCCGCACCCCCGCCCGCGGGCCGGTCGGCGCGCTGCGCCGGCACGACGCCCGCCACGGCACCCACTACATGGCCACGCTGCGGGCGTGGCTGGAGGCCCAGGGCGACCCCGCCGTCGCCGCTGAACGGCTCGGCGTGCACCCCAACACCGTACGCAACCGGCTCCGCAAGATCGCTCAGATCACCCCGCTCGACCTGGACGACGCCCGCCAGCGGCTGGCCATGGTCATCACGCTGGCCGCCCTGGAGGACGACCGGCCGTTGTGACGACCGGACAATCCGGCCGCCGCGATTGTCGGCTCCGCACAACGCTGGACGGTCTCGCGCGCGCGATCCTGGGGGAAAGAGCGTCATTTGTCCAGTACGGAGGCATGCCATGACCGGCAACGAGCGCATCACCAACCCGCCGCGATCGGCGATCGTGGTGGGCGCCGGCATCGTCGGCCTGTCGACCGCGTGGTTCCTTCAGGAACGCGGCGTCGAGGTCCACGTGGTCGATCGCGGCGGCGTGGCGGCCGGGGCGTCCTGGGGCAACGCGGGATGGGTCGCGCCCGGCCTGGCCATCCCGCTGAACGAGCCCTCCGTCCTGCGTTACGGCCTCAAATCGCTGGTGAACCCGTCGGCGCCGCTGCACGTCCCCGCCACCGTCGATCCGAAGTTGTGGGCGTTCCTGCTCCGGTTCGCCGCCAACTCCCGGTGGTCGTCGTGGACGCGGGCCGTGCGCGCCAACCTGCCGCTGAACGAGGAGTGCATCGAGGCGTACGAGGTGCTCACCGCCAACGGCGTGGACGCCCCCGTCGTCGACGCGCCCATCACCGCGGCCTTCCGCACCCCGCAACAGGCCGAGACCCTGCTGCGGGAGCTGCGCCGGATGGCCGACGCGGGACAACCCGTCGACCACGCCGTCCTGGAGGGCGCGCGCCTCGCCGAGCACGTGCCGCTCGCCTCCGCGGCCCTGCAGGCGGGTGTGCGGATCGACGGGCAGCGCTACGTCGACCCCGGCGGCTTCGTCCACGCCCTGGGCACGGCGGTCATGGCCCGCGGCGCCACCGTGTACGCCTTCGAGGTCGCCGACGTGCGCGACGAGAACGACAAGATCACCGTCAGCTCTCGCCAGGGCACGTCCGTGTCGGCCGACGCGGTGGTGGTGGCCACCGGCGCATGGTTGCCACGCCTGGCCTCACAGTGGGGCGTCCGCGTCCCCGTGCAGGCCGGCCGGGGCTACTCCTTCACCGTGCCGGTCGACCGCCCGGTGCCCGGCCCGATCTACCTGCCCGACGTGCGGGTGGCGTGCACGCCGTACCAGGGGGCGCTGCGCGTGGCGGGAACCATGGAGTTCCGCGACCCTGACGCCCCGGGCGTCCCCGCCAGGATGGAGGCGATCATCGCCTCCGCCCGCCCGCTGCTGGACGGCGTGCGCTGGGACGAACGCACCGACGTCTGGGTGGGCCCGCGGCCGGTCACCCCCGACGGGCGCCCGCTCGTCGGCGCGACCGCCCGGCCGGGGATCTACGTCGCCGGCGGGCACGGCATGTGGGGCCTGACCCACGGCCCGATCACGGGCCGGCTGCTGGCCGAGCAGATCACGACCGGCAAGCAGCCCGCCGTCCTGCACGAGTTCGACCCGCTGCGCTGACCGGTCCGGCTCGCTGCGCCGACCGGGCGGAGCCCGCGGCGGCGGGGACGGTGGTCGCGGCCGTGACGCCGTGGACGCTCGCGTATGCGATCGAGTGCCCGATGCATGGACCGTCTCATGCCGCGGGCGTCACTATGAGGACATGTTGGCTCTGTCCCTTGTCACACTCGCGCTGCACGGCGCCCTCGCGGGCCTGTTCTACACCTTCTCCATGTCCGTCATGCCGGGCCTGCGCGCCATCGACCCCGCCCAGGCGGAGGCGGCCATGCGCAGCATCAACCGTAAGATCCTCAACCCCTGGCTCTACCTCGTGTTCCTGGGATCGCCGCCGGCGGCACTGGTGGCCGGGTTGCTCGCGGACGCCCCTGCGGCCCTCTGGTTCTTCGCCGCCGCCGCGGTGAACTTCGCCGGTTCGTTCCTCGTCACGGTGGCGATCAACGTACCGATGAACAACGCCTTGGACGCGGGGACCATGCCCTGGAAGGACTACGCGGGCAGGTGGACGGCGTGGAACACGTTCCGCGCGGTGGCGAGCGTGACGAGCCTCGTCCTGATGGGTGTCGGCCTGACCGCTCTCTGAGGGGACCGAGCGGGTGGGAACGCCCGGGTGAGCGCCGCCCCACCCGGGCTCATCCGAGCCTGGGCTGACCTTGCGGGAGAAATCCCTGACGGGGCCAGGAGAAAATGACAACGGTAAGAGGGTGCCGAAGGAATCGATCGCGTATTGCATCGGACATATAACAACATTATAGTTAATCGATGCTTTCCGGGAGATGCGGCACCGGGTGCTTGATGTTGTCCTCCTCGCCTGGGCTATGCCCCATGAGTTCCTGGTTTCACCGCCCTGCCGGATGACTTTTCCAGGTCATCGCACGTGAAGCAGCGCACGTGGTTACGCTTTAACGATTCGTGCCGATGTCATTCTGGCGGGATTGAACGGGTCATTCTCGGGAGGTGAGATGGCCCAGCGGTTCAGTGAGTTCGAACTCCGGCTCGACGCGGTCCACGGCGTGCACTCTCGATCCGCCGACGGGCACGAGGCGAGCGGTCAGTGGGTGGATGCCGACCTGCTCGCGATCGGGCCCTTGGCCGCGAACGTGTTCACTGCCGGCGGCTCGCCCAAACGTTTGGGCGACGCGATGGAGCGGCTGGCGTTCCCCGGGCGGGTGGCGGAGCATTTCGCCACCGCGTGGCAGCTCGCCAGGCGGAATCCTTCAGTGTTGCGGGTTCGGCTGCGGCTGGACGCGACCTTGGCGCCGCTTCCTTGGGAATTCCTGCGTTTCCGCGACCGCTGGCTCGCCACGCACGCTGACTTCGTCCTCGCCCGGCACGTCGCGCGGGCCGTGGGCGGAAGGCCCCCGGACCAGTTGCCCGACCGGCCCAAGATCCTGGTCGCGTCCGGATCCCAGCAGGAGGGGCCGATCCAGGCCGGCGCGATCCATGAGCTGCTCAGCACCAGGCACTTCGACGTCCTGGAACTGCTGGAGGACTGCGAGCTGCGGGACCTCGACCAGGCGCTGGTCAGAGACCGGCCGCACATCCTGCATCTCATCGCTCACGGGCGCGTCCGCGATGGACAGGGCGAGATCGCCCTGTCACACCGGGGCGACAGCACCCACTGGCACGCCGCGGACCAGCTGGCCACGGTTTTCGACCGCTGGCAGCCCGAACTGGTGCTGCTGCACACGTGTGACAGCGCGGCCCGCCCTCGCGGCGAAGCATCCGATGGTGAACAGCGCGTGAGTATCACGGACGCCATGGCGGCCAAAGGGCCACTCCGCGTCGTTGGGATGAGCGCCCCGATCTCCAACGAGGTGGCCGTGGCCTTCTCCAACGAGTTCTACCGTGAGCTGACGAGGACGGGCGCCACCATCGAGTACGCCGTCCAACTGGCCAGGAGAGGGCTGGGACGCGAGTTCGGCTTCACCCGCCCGTGGTTCGGCGTGGCGAACCTCCTGCTGTCGGGGGCGGCCGAGCACACGCCGGCGCCCGAGACCGGGCCGCAGGATCAGGTCGCCTCCCAGGCTCCGCGCGTCCGGCACAACCTGCGGCAGCGCGACTACGCCACCTTCGTGGGCCGTGACCGGGAGCTACGCCAGCTGAGCAACCTGCTTCCGCCGGACTCCAGTTGCCCGGTCATCGGGGTGTTCGGACCGGCCGGTTCGGGCAAGAGCACGCTCGCGTTGGAAATCGTGCACCGCGTGATCGAGGCGCCCAAGCCCGCGTTCGACACCGTGATCTGGGTGAGCGCGCAGACGCAGGTGCTCACCAGAGCGGGCGTTCAGCCTCACTCGCACGTCAACGCGCTGGAAGACGTGCTCCAGAGCACGGCCTTGACGATGGGACGTTCGGAGCTGCTGCGGCTCCCGGTGCCCGAACAGGTCGAAAGGCTCCGGCTGGCGATGGTCGACCAGCCCGTGCTCATCGTCATCGACAATTTCGAGACGGTGGACGACCACCGGGTGCTCGAGTTCGTCAGCGAGTTGCCCGCCCCGACACGGGTGCTGCTGACGTCACGCGAGTTCGTCGAGTGCTCCGATCACATCCGGCTCGGACCGATGGGGGAGTCCGAGGCGATCAGGTTGCTGGAGCTGGAGCTGAGCAGGAGAGGGATCCAGCAGAGCCGCGATCAGAACGAGCGGTTGGCGGCGGCGAGCAACGCGCTCCCGCTCATCATCAAGTGGGTGGTGGGCCACCTGGCCGCCGGGCATGCTCCTGGCTCCGTGCTGGCCAAGCTGGCGAGCGGGGCCGACGACCTGGCCGCGTACTGTTTCGGCACCTCGGTGGAGTCGCTGCGGATGCGTAACCACGACGCGTATCAGAGCCTCATAAGCGCGTCGGTGTTCGCCGGGTCCATGTCGAGGGAGGCCTTCGGCGAGGTTGCCGCGCTCGACTCGCCGCACGTGCGCGACGAGTGCATCGCGACGCTGCTCGGGATGAATCTGCTGGAGCAGACGGGCGAGCGGCTGCGCATGCTGCCCGTGATCAAGCGGCTCATCCTGAAACTCGTCGGCGACATGGACGAGCTGGCTGAGCCGCGAACGCGGCAGGTGGCTTACTACCTCCGGTTTCTCAAGAAGTACAACCCCAAACAGGATTCCACACCAGAGACGGAGCCGTTCTGGCAAGAGGTTCACAACATCCGGGCCCTGATCCGAGCCCTGCAGACCGAGAGAGCCGACGAGGACGCCGAAGGGGCTGACCAGGATTACGTCAAGCTGTGCGTCGAGTACAGCTCATTCGTATGGGTGCACGGGCTCTGGGCCGAACTGTTCGAGATCGCCCAGAGCATCGCAGCGTCGGGAAGGAAGACCGGCGACTGGGAGGCGGTCGCGAAGGTGGCGCTGGACGCGGCTCTGGCCTACATGGACCGGTTCGACGCCGACGCCATGCGTGAGCAGCTGACGCTCGTGCTCGAGATGTTCGAGCACCTGGACCGGATCCCTCCTCAGCTGTATGAGACGTTCCTGTTCTGCCGGGCGGCCGCGGCCGCCATCCGGCGCGACGCCGCCGCGCAGCAGTACTTCGAGGAGGACCTCGAATTCATCGAGAGCATCGGAGAACGCTGGCGCAAAGCGGGCACGCTGTGGTGGATGGGCGCCTTCAACGCCCGGCAGGGGCGGTGGGAGGACGCGCAACGTTACTTCGACCAGGCAATGGAAATATCGGAGTCGGCGGGAGATCGGCGCACCATGGCGCTGGTCTATGGCTGGCGGCCCGCTGCTCTGTACTTCTTGGGCAGGAAAAGCGACGCTTTCGGGTCGATAGCGGAACTGGAGGGCTTCGTGCAGCGGTACGGGCAGCTCACGTCCAAAGGGCAACTCGCCGACAGCGCGGCCATCATCCACCTCGCGGAAGGGCTCGCCCACCTGCAGAGCGGGCTGGCGTACGCGGAGGCGGCGCACGGGGTCTTCCGCGACCTGGGAAGGAAAGAGCTCGCGGCGCACTACGAGGCGGTGGTGCCCGCTCTGCACGAAATCGTCACACGATTGGCAGAACTGCAGCGGAAGGAACCAACGAATGGCTCGACGTGAGATTCTTGAATGGGGTTCGATCGCCGAGCGCTATGCCGCCTGGCTGAACGACGAAGAGAACATTTCCGGTCGGGCCTTCACCGACATCGTCACTGACGCGGTCCTCGACATGGCCGGCGATCCGGCCGGCAAGCGGGTTCTCGACCTGGGCTGCGGCGAGGGATATCTCTCCCGTCACCTCGCGCGGACGGGAGCCGCTGTGGAGGCCATCGACGGCGCGGGGGAGATGCTGCGGATCGCGCGAGCCCTCTCCGCAGACCTGCCCGTCATCTTCCGCCAAGGCGACATCTGCGGGAAGCTGCCCTACGATTCCGGCACCTTCGAACTGATCGTCTGCAACATGGTGCTGATGGACGTCGACGACATAGGCCACGCCATATCGGAGGCGGCACGGGTTCTCAAACCGGGCGGCCGGCTCGTCTTCTCTGTCGTCCACCCCACGTTCTTCGACGCCACAGGGGAGTGGCGCAGCGAGGACGGGCAGCCGGTCTACCGGCCACGGCGCCGTTACGTCGAGGAGTTCAGCTACGTCAAAACCCTGGTCGGGCTCGATCCGCCCGCCCGGCTCACCCATTATCACCGGCCCATCCAGACCTATGTGCAGGCCGTGCTGGCGGCCTCCCTCGTGTTGACCGGCTTCGCCGAGACCAGCATGTCGCGGGACCAGCGCCGGCCCGAGTTGACGCGTTTCCACTTCACGGCCAACAACCTGATCATCGGGGCCACCAAACCGGGCGGAGGCGAGGGATGATGCGCCCCTTGCCGCAGCGCATCGGTGATCTGCTGGGCAGGGCCCGGACCGGACGCGTCGACACCCGTTCCTACTCCGCCGTCCCGGACGATCACAACCTGGACGGTGGTGGGGGGGCGGCGTGGTTCGGGCCCGGAGAGGGCTATTTCGAGGTGCGCGTGAACCAGTTGCAACTCGCGGCGGCCCGCGAATGGTTCACCAGATACGACCCGATGGTGCTGATCGCTGTGGACTGCGTCTACGGGAGTAAACACATCAGCATCCCGTACGTCGTCGGGCCGGCGCTGTTCGAGTCGGCGGGCATGCAGGTGGGGCCCAACGCGATCATCCGCGACATCCGCACGGTGGGTCCCCTGCCATACCTGGGAAGCCCGATCCGGATCCGCATCGTGCTCTACAAGGTGGTGCGGGAGAACCTCGTCTCATCCATGATCAACATCGCGGAGACCCTGTCGGGGGTGTTGCAGCCGTTCGCGCCGCGGGTGGTCGGAGAGTCCCTGAGCGTGGTGAGCAACTCGGTGTTGTCGGCTCTGGAGGCCGTGGTCGGTCTGCAGGACGCGGTGGTGCCCGTGCTGGCCTTCGCCAAGGACTTCGGCGGTGGGAACGAGCCGCTTAAATCCGTTCATATCGCTTTGATGGATCGGCCGTCTGGTGAGCTGAGTCCTGATGAGCTGTGGATCAGGAACGGGGAACTGCGCATCGGCTCATTCCCGGGCAGCCTCTCCAGGATCGTCGACCATGACTTCGTGCACTTCAGCGTCAACGGCAGCCGCTCCCGTGACGACGTCTCGCTGCTGCCGTTCTATGCGATCTGGGAACAGGCGCTCCGGCACGCCCTCGAACCGGGCCGTCCGCAGTGGTCGATCGCGAAGTCTCACATGGTGGCGCTCTATTCGGCGATGGCGACCAGCCCTGACCTGACCCGCGGGCAAGCCGGCGAACTGCTCGACGGGTTCGGGGCCGAGTTGCAGCGGCATCGCAAACGTGCCCTCGATCTCGCCAAGCTCGGCGCCAGACCGGACGGCGGCGCGAAGGAGGGAGTCGAGCAGATGCTCGAGCTGCTCGACCTTTCGGAACACTGATGCCGGGCGACCTTCTCGTCCTCATGTCCGGTCAGCAGGCGACGGGCAAGACCACGACGGCGCGAGCGCTTGCCAGGCAGCTCGATCTGCCGCTGCACGCCAGCCACGATCTGCGGGCCGCGATGGGGCTCGCCTCGGGCGAGCTCTACCGGCCGGAAATGCGGGACGAGGTTTACGAGCGGCTCTTACGCGGGGTGACGGAGTCTGGTGCGGTGCTGGACGCCGCTTTTCTCCGATCGGCATATCGGGCGGCCGCATATCGTCTCGCAGAACGTTCGAGGCTCGTCGCCGTTGTCGTGGAGTGTCAGGCGAAAGTCTCTGACATCGCGTTCCGGACACGTCGTCGGCTTGGCGTGCCAGGGCCGGAAAACCAGGGTGATCGTATGCTGTATTATCATCTTCGATCCGCCGAAACCGATCCACTGAGCCAGGATGGTGCAATCGAGCACCTCCGCTTCGACACGTCGGCGAACACGATCACCGTGATCCGATCGACGAGCCCGGCGACCACGTGCGTGGAGCGGGTTCTGCGGTCGTTGTCTCTTCTTGGCGGCCCCGGTGGATGATACGGTTCGGTCGCCGGGCATCGACGGCTACGCGCTCTTCACATCAATGGAGGGTATTCCCGTGGAATCGCCGAAATACTCAAGAAGCGACGCGTTCGTGGTGCGTCCCGATGAAAAGGGCGTCATCTACGAGTATCCAAACCAGTCCCATGCGCTTCGGATGTCCTATATGGAGGTCAACGGCCGCCGTCCCGGCGAGCCGGGCAAAGCTTTTCTGGAAGAGGACTGCACGTTCGCCATCTACATCATCGACGGCGCCGGCACGATCTGGATCGAGGGTGAGGAGTTCAAGCTCGGCGCCCAGGACGTCGCCACCGTGCTGGCCGGCAAACGCTGGTACATCGAGGGCAACCTGAAATACGTGACGGCGACCACGCCGGCCTTCTACCCCGAGCAGTCCACGATGGTCGACGTGAACCCCGGCTGACACCCCGGGAGGTGGTCATGACTCCACCGGATGCGGACCTCTTGCTGGAGTCCTTCAGCCGCGGCGAACCTCTGCTGCCACCACGCACCGCCTACGTCAACGTCGTCAAACGGTGCAACGCCGGTTGCGGATATTGCGCCGACTGGACCGCGCCCCGTGATCCGCGGCTCGACCCGCCGCTGGAGCAGCTGGCTTACCTGTTCGGAGAGTTACGCCGCCTGGGCGTCGGCGATCTGGTGGTCAGCGGCGGAGAGCCGTTCTTACGCCGTGACCTCCCCGCCGTGCTGGAAGCGGCGCTCGAGTGCGGATTCGAGATCCGGGTGATCTCCAACGGCTCCCTGATCACTCGGGACCACGTGGGAGCCCTCGTCGGCCTGGGGATCACGAAGGTCGGCATCTCCATCGACAGCCTGGTTCCTGACCGGCTCATGGCCATCCGAGGGCTGAAGGTCGCTCGCGTGCGCCGGACCATCGAGAGCCTTGCCGGTGACGAGCGGACCAGGCCGCGGGTGGCGCTCTACGTCACCATCACCAGGGCCAACCTCGACGACCTGATCCCCCTCGCCGACTACGCCCGCCGGCTGGGGATCGCTGTGCAGTATCAGCCAGTCCACTTCGCCGGTACCGGCCTCGACGACCATATCCTGACCCATCTGTGGCCGGCCGAGCCCGATCTGGCCCGGCTGGACGGAATCATCGCCGAACTCGTCCGCGGCGCACAGGACGGCACGCTCCCCATCAACAGCCGGCCGGACTTCCTCCAGCAGATTCCCCGCTTCTTCCGCGACCGAACCTTCCATCCGGAACGATGCACGGTGGCCTACACCGACGTCGTGATCGACCAGGACCTCAATCTGCGTCCCTGCTGGTCCATGCCGGCCGTGGCCTCGCTCGCGCAGCCGGGGTTCGACCTGGTGCGGATCTGGCGATCTCCCGAGATGCGGGCGGTTCGTGAGGAGATCAAACAGGATCGTTGCCCTGGCTGCCTGTTCAGCTGCCATATGAACAAACCGCACATCTCGCTGAACAAGGCACGCTCGTGACCGCCTCGTCCCGAAGGCTCCTGCTCGTTCAGCTGTACAGCTCACTACAGCCTGCCGATGCCGAGCCCCTCTCCGTGGCCACGCTGGCGTCCGCGGTCCAGGATATGACGGAGGTCGAGGTCCGTACGGTCAACCCGGTGACCGACCCACGGGCGGTGAGCGACTTGGTGGCCTTTGTCCGCCGCGAACGGCACAAACTGGTCGGCCTGTCCGTACCCCAGGGCACGTACGACACGGCACTGGAGATCATCGAACGGCTGCGTGCGCTACGGTCGGCGCGGGGCCACCCCGAGGTCCTGCTGGGGCATGCCCTGCCGACCCACCTTCCGGAACGTTTCCTCGGCGTCGACCCGGACGTACTGATCATCCGTGGCTGGGGCGAGAACGCGCTCCGTGCCTACCTGTCCGGGCAACCGCGGCATCGGCTCGCCGACGTTGTGTTCATGGAGTGCGGAGAACTCGTGCGCACCCCCGCCCGGTCGGACGGCCAGCCGGTGTACCCGCCTCCGTTGCGGGTGGACGGCGACTATTTCCGCCGGGTCGAGGCCAGCCGCGGCTGCCAGTTCGGCCGGTGCACCTTCTGCACGCGGCCGCCGGGACGGGCCGACCAGTGGAGCGCCACCGCGCGGGAACGGATCGCCGCCGACCTGTCGGCGCTGGCAGCGATGGGGGTGCGCCGCTTCACCTTCACCGACGAGGACTTCCAGCCCGGTGCCGGGATCGCCGCACTCGTACGGGATCACGGACCGTTCACCTACACGGTCTCGATGCGGGTGGACACCCTGATGGGACGCCAGGGGGATCGACAGGGGATGACGACCTCGGAGGCGGAACTGGCAGACTTGTACGACTCGGGTCTTCGCCAGGTGTACCTGGGTGTGGAGACGTTGTCCAGGTCACAGATCCGGCGTTTCGGCAAGCGGGCCACCGCCGACCATTCGATCAGCGCGGTGCGGCGCCTGGTCCGTCGCGGTTTCGATGTGGAGATCGGGCTGATCCTCTTCGACCCTCTCGTCACGCTGGAGGAACTGGCGGAAAGCGTTGACCTGATGCTCTCCAGCGGGTTGTGGCGGCACGCGGGCGCGCCGTTCGGAAAACTGCGGATTCAGGTCGACTCGCCCATGGCGCGCAGTCGCCGCCTCGCACCGATGCTGACCACGATGGATCCCACCATGATGTCCTATTCCTGGGACTACGCCGACCCGCGCGTGGCTCGGGCGTGGCAGGTGGGGCTGGAGTGGTGGAGCGGGTTGGACCAGGCGTACCAGCTGATCCGCAATGTGGTCAGGACGGGTCGTGACCGGCCGGATCTCCTGCGCGTGGCCACCTCCGCCCTGCTGATGTTGCGCGCGTCGAGCTTCCAGGTGCTCCGGCTCGCGATCGAGAGCATCCGGCAGGGCGGCACCGGGCTGGAGGCCGACACGGTCACCTCGTTGGTCGAACGGCGGGAACGAGCGCTGTCAGCGGTGAACGCCGCGTTCGGCGAGGGCTCGGACCGGGTGACGACGCGCCGGCTGGTCGAGGAAATTCATAAGATCGCTATGAAGGAGAGAACAGATGGCTTTTGATCCCTCCTTCGAAGGGTTCGAGGGAATTGCGGGTGTCGATGGTGAGACAACCGGCCGTGATCCCTTCTTGGCGAAGAAACCCGACACCTTGTGGGAGTACGCCATCGTCATTCCCCACGAAGGGGCGAGGCTGGAGCGGGTCTGGGAGTTCTGGCCGGAGGCGGTCGCCGACCCGGAGTTCCTGGCTATGAGCAACTTCTCGCGCCGGCACCATCCCCGCCTGCGGGAGTGGGGCGCCGCCACCTTGGGGACCGGCGGATCATGGCGGCGGACCTCCCGGCGGGAGGCGGCGACTGAGATCGCCGCGTTGCTGCAGGGCAGACATATCGTGGGCATCGTTCCCGGGTTTGACGACATGTTCCTCAGGGCGCTTTTATGTGAATACGATCTGCGACCTTCCTATCACTACCATGTCATTTGCGCAGAGGTTCATGTCCGCGGATTCATTCACGGCTGGCATGCGGCGCTGGCGGCCGCCGCTGAACGGCTCGGGAGACCGGCGGCGGGGCTGGTGGCGGAGCTCGCGGGGCCACCGCTGGAGGTGACGCGCGCTCCCTGGGATGCCGACCGGCTGCTGGCCGCGGTGGGCGCCGAACCGCCGCAGGGCATCGAGCGGCACTCCGCGCTGGCCGACGCGCGGTGGGCGTTGGAGGCGTACCTGCTCGCGCAGGCGCCCGTCCCATGGACGCGGTCGGCGGGCGGCCCCACCCCGTGACGGCAGCTTCGGGGCGGCCGGGCATCTGGCGGTGAGACGCCGACCGCGGCCGGCGCCCCTGTGATGATCAGGGCGTGCCGGTCAGGCGAGCAGCTCCAGCACCCGCCCCGCCTGCCGCTCCCACGTTCCGGCCGGGTTGCGCGCGGCGAACGGTCCCTCGGGCCCGAGCGTGGAGAACCAGACGAACGCGATCAGCCGCCGGAAACCCAGCACACGGGAGCGCTCCGCCCGCGTGAGCCCGATGTGGTCCAGCAGCCGCGCCGCGTCGAGGTCGCCGTCGAGCCGCGAGACGTGCTCAAGGAGGTCGCCCAGCTCGAACGCGCGGTCGCTGCGGCCGGAGTCCTCCCAGTCCAGCAGCCGGATCCGGCGGTCGTGGGCGTCCCACAGGTAGTTGGCGCGATTGCCGTCTCCCTGCCCGAGGACCGGAGGGAACGGGTCGGCGAGCAGCTCGTCAGGGTCCGGGCCCGCCAGCCATGACATCCCCTGCGCGTGCGCCCTCCGCACGACGGGGTCGTCCCCGGGACCGGGCTGCCGCCCGGCGGCCCAGGCCCGAGCCTTCGCCACGGCCGTGGCCGGGGACCACACGGCCGGTCGCATGGACGACACGACTCCGGCGGGCACCGCCTCGCGTAACCGGCCGAGGGCGTCGGCCGGCGCTTCGATCTGCTCGTCCGTCGTACGCTCGCCGCGCAGCGGGATGCCCGGCAGCCGGGACATCGTCACGCTCGGGGGCATCGCGTCCAGGGCGGCCTCGACCGGCGCCGGGGCCAGGCCGGGCGCGTACGCGCCCAGCACGGTCAGCGCCTCCCACTCCCGCCGGTGCTCCTGCCGCTCCCACGACCGGTAGCGTTTGACCACGACGTCGTCGCGGAGCTCGAAATCGTGGGTGGCGAACCGGCCGCGTGTCACCGGCCGCGGCCCTGGTCAGGCGGCCGACCGCGGGGAGCACCCGGAGGTGTTCGCTCGTCGATCATCACCGTGCCTTTCTCCCGCGCGTTTCACCGGATCATACGGGCCGCGGCGGAGATCTTCGCGGCCCGATGTCCGGATCGGCGTCGCCCGTTCGTCACCCTGCTGAGAACACGACACAAAGGAGCGTAGAGATGAAGTACATGATGTTCGTCTGCAGCGACACAGCACCGGACACCGATAAGTCGGAGATGCCGGACATCGAGGCGTGGGTGGCGGAGAACGACGCTCGCGGCCGGCGCCTCGACGGCGACGCGCTGGCACCCACGTCCGCGGCCACGACCGTACGCGTGCGCAACGGAGAACTGCTGGTCTCCGACGGGCCGTTCACCGAGACCAAAGAGGTGATCGTGGGATACGACCTCCTCGAATGCGCCGACCTGGACGAGGCGATCGAGGTCGCGCGGACCCACCCCATGGCGCGGGCGGGACGGCTCGAGCTGCGTCCGTTCACCGGCCCGGACGGCCCGCCGCGTGACTGACGCGGACCCGGCCGGCGACGGCGCTGCGGTAACTGGCGGAGGCGCGGTGCGGACGGGCGCCGGCCCGGCGCGGGCGGGTGGCGATGCGGCGGGCGCCGTCGCCGTCGCGGGCAGGGACAGCTTCGCGCGGATCGTCGCCGCCCTGATCCGCGTCACCGGGGACTGGACGCTGGCCGAGGACTGCGCGCAGGAGGCGCTGGCGCTCGCCCTCGAACGCTGGCCCGCGGACGGCGTGCCCGCCAACCCGGGCGGATGGCTCATGACGGTGGCTCGCAACCGCGCGGTCGACGCCCTGCGACGGGCGTCGACCGAGCGCCGCAAGCTCGAGGAGGTGGCGGTGCTCGCGCTCACCGGCCCCGGCCCCGGCACAGGGAAGGAGCAGGTCGTGGACGACCGGTTGCGCCTGATCTTCACGTGCTGCCACCCCGCGCTTCCCCTGGAGGGCCGCGTGGCGTTGACGTTGCGCACGGTCTGCGGGGTGCCGACCGCCGACATCGCGCGGGCCTTCCTGGTCAGCGAGTCCACCATGACCCGTCGCCTGACCAGGGCCAAGACGAAGATCGCCGATGCGGGCATCCCGTACCGGGTGCCGGCCGGTCCGGCGCTCGCCGAACGGTTGCCCGGCGTCCTCGCCGTGCTCTATCTGCTGTTCACGCGCGGTTACGACGCGGAGGGCGAGCCCGCCTTCGCGGACGAGGCGATCCGGCTGGCCCGGCTGCTCGAACGGCTCATGCCGGATGAGCCGGAGATCTCCGGGCTGCTGGCCCTGTTCCTGTTCCAGCACTCCAGGCGCGATGCCCGCCGCGACGGCGACGGCGACCTGCTCACCCTCGACCGGCAGGACCGCTCCCGCTGGGACCACTCCGCGATCGCCGAGGGCCTGGCCGCCCTGGCAAGGACACGGCAGGACAGAGCTCAGGCGCGGCGCGGCGGCGCCGGGGCGGGGGAGGACAGTGCGGGGGTGCGCCTGGGCGGTCCCGCGGCGGGACCGGACGGCCCGTACGTGCTGCAGGCCAGGATCGCGGCCTGCCACGCCACCGCGGCGTTCGCCGACGCCACCGATTGGACGGCCATCGCGGCTTGCTACGACGCGCTCGCCCGGATCCAGCCCTCCCCGGTGATCCAGCTGAACCGGGCCGTGGCTCACGGGTACGCGTACGGTCCGGCGGCGGGCCTGGAACTGCTGGCCGCGGCCCGCGCCGGTGGCGCGCTCGACGGCTACCCGCCCGCGCTCGCAGCCGAGGCCGACCTCATCGCCCGCGACGGCGGCAGGGACCGGGCCGCGGCCCTGTTCCGGCGGGCCGCCGCGCTCGCCGACGGCGAAGCCGAACGCCGTGCCCTGCTGGACCGGGCCGACCGGCTCCTCGCGTAGCCGGTCACAGGGACGACCAGGGCGGGTCAGGCGGTCACCACGAGCGCGCGGGAAATCGATTACTGCGCAGGCCGGTCGTCCGCCACCCCGTACGTGGACGCCCGGAACAGGAAAGAGGCCCAGGAGCGGTACGGCCGCCACGCCTCGGCCAGCCGCCGGTAGGCGGCGGGCGGCGCGTCCTCCGGCAGCCCGTACGCCTCCCGCAGGATGGCGAACAGGCGCGGCTCGTCACCGGGGAACGCGTCGGGCGCGCCGGCCCCGCGGATCAGGATGAGACCCGCGGAGAACGGCCCGACCCCGGGCAGGGCACGGAGCTCGGCCAGGGCGTCGGCGGGGGAGAGCGAGCGCAGGTGCTCGGTGGTGAGCACGCCGTCGAGGGCCACGCGGGCCAGGCCGCGCAGCCACTCCTCCTTCTGCCCCGGCAGGCCGAGACCGCCGGCGTCCAGCAGGGACACGGGCGGCGGAAAGGCCGCGTACGTCCGCCCGTCCACGGTGACCCGGGCGCCGTGACGCTCGGCGATGCGCTGCTTGAGCCGGGAGGCGATGACCATCGACGACCGCTGCACGATCACCGCCCAGCAGGCCGCCTCCCACGGGGTCCAGAAACACACCGGCCGCAGGCCCGGGCTGCGCCGCTGCAGGTCGCCGAGCACCGGGTCGGCCTCGCCGAGCTTGGCGAAGCCGGAGGCGTCGACGTCGAGGGAGAGGATGCGCGCCACCTCGCCCCGGATGTCCGGCCCGGCGGGGCGGGTGGTGGTGACGGTGACCCCGCCGGGCGCGGCCGTCGCGGTCACCCCGATCGGCAGCCAGTCGGCCTCCGCGTTGTAGGCGAAGCGCAGCGAGCGGCCGTCGGACGGCAGCGCGCTGGTCGCCGGCCACTCCTCGACGAAGCGCAGCGACGCGCCGAAGTCGAACGGGCCCTCGGCGGTGAGCGTGAAGTCGTACGTGGTCATGCGCGAATGGTAGGGGCGGCACGCTCGTCCTCCGCAGCCGGCACGGGGGCGTGGGCGGCCCGCGGCAGGGTGACCGACACCTCGAGGCCGCCTCCCTCCCGGGCCCTGGCGGCGTAGCGGCCCAGGTGGGCGTGGGTGATCGCGGCGACGATGGACAGGCCGAGCCCGTGTCCCTGTCCTGCCCCGCCGGCCCGGTCGGGGGCGTGCCTGCGGAACGGCTCGAAGAGCGCGGCCACCGCCTCGGGGGCGACGCGCGCGCCGCCGTTGGCGACGTGCAGCGTCACCGAGCCGGGCCCGGCCTCCGTGCGCACGTCGATCCAGCCGCCTTCGGCGTTGTGCCGGACCGCGTTCTCGACGAGGTTGCCCGCCAGCCGTTCCAGCAGCACGGGATCGCCTGACAGGGGAGCGGGGGCGAGCGCGTGCGCGAGCCGCAGGCCCCTGAGCTCGATGTCGCCCGCCGCCGCCGCGAGGGCGTCCCGTACGGCCGCCGCGAGGTCGACGGGCTGGTAGCGCTCGATCCCGCGCTCGCTGCGGGCGAGGGTGAGCAGGCTGGTGATGAGATGCTCGTGGCGCCGGGTCGCGGCGCGGATCCGCCGGGCCATGGTCAGCAGCGACTCCAGCGAAGGGCGCGCGAGCGCGACGTCGACGGCGGCGCGCTGCACGGTGAGCGGGGTCCGAAGTTCGTGCGAGGCGTTGGCGACGAAGCGGCGCTGCGCCTCGAACGCCGCGGCCAGCCTGCCGAGCATGGCGTCGATCGTGTCGGCGAGCTCTTTCAGCTCGTCGCGCGGGCCGCGCAGGTTGATGCGCTCGTCGAGGTTGTGCGTCGACAACCGCCGCGCGGCCGCGGTGATGTCGCGCAGCGGGCCCAGCACCCGTCCCGCCATCACCCACCCGAGCACCGTCGCGACGATCGACACGAGCGCGAGAGCGAGCACGGACTGCGTGAGCAGCTCGCTGAGCGCCTCGGCCCGCTGCTGGGCGAGCGCCTCGACGATCCGTTCACGGATGGATCCTGGATCGTTCGGGTGAGGGCTCAGGACGGGCGGATCCGGCCGGGGGACGCCCCGGCCGCGCGCCTGCAACTGCCGCGCGAACAGCCCGTACGTGATCGTGAGAAGCAGCACGCCGACCGCCACGAAGAGCCCGCCGTACAGCACGGTCAGGCGCAGCCGGATGGTGGCGGCGGGACGCAGCCGGGCGATCGACCCCGCCGCCGTCATGGCCGGCCGATCCGGTAGCCCGCGCCGGGCACGGTGTCGATGACGCCCGGCTCGCCGAGCTTGCGGCGCAGGCGCATCATCGTGACCCTGACGGTGTTGGTGAACGGGTCGGCGTGGGCGTCCCAGACCCGTTCCAGCAGCTCCTCGCTGGTGACGACGGCTCCGCGCGCGCCCAGCAGCACCTCCAGCACGCCGAACTCCTTGAGCGTCAGGTCCAGGGTCCGCCGGGCGCGGGTGGCCACGCGGCGCGCGGTGTCCACGGTGAGGTCGCCGTGCGCGAGCACGGGCGGGAGCGCCGGGTTGGACCGCCGCGCCAGCGCGCGGATCCGCGCCACCAACTCGGCGAAGGCGAACGGCTTGGCCAGGTAGTCGTCGGCGCCCAGGCCGAGCCCCTCGACCCGGTCGTCAAGCGTGCCCGCCGCGGTGAGCATGAGCACCCGCGGGTGGGCGCCGCCCGCCACCAGCTCCGTGCACACCTGGTCGCCGTGCACGTCCGGCAGGTCGCGATCCAGCACGACGACGTCGTACCGGTTGACCGCGAGCTGCTCCAGCGCGCTCGCCCCGCCGAACGCCGCGTCCACCGCCATGCCCTCGGCCCGGAGCCCTTCGAGCAGGATCTCCACCAGATCCGCCTGGTCCTCCACGACGAGCACCCGCATCGCCACCTCCGCCGCGCGTCGCCTCTGCCTCTCCACCCTGGCGGCGACCCGATAACACGGGCATAACGCGCGCGGTGTTACGCCCGTGTTAGCGGCGCCGCCGGAGACTGCCTGGCGACCGACAGGGAGGAATCACATGAAACATCTGGTGGCCGTCGCGACGGCGGCCGTACTCGTGGCAGGGCTCGGCAGCGCGGCGTACGCCGCGACGCCGGGCGTCACGCCGTCCCCGGCCTTCTCCGCGGGCCCGCCGCAACGGGGCGAGGTGCTGTACGGCGAGACCGTGACGCGCGACGACGACGGCCGGACGACGGTGCGCACCCACCAGCGGGGCCGGATCGCCGAGGTTTCTGGCACGTCGATGACGGTCAGGAGCGCCGACGGCACCAGCTGGACCTGGGTGCTCGACGGCGACACCGAGGTGCGCGCGGATGGGAAGGACGACGCGTCCGTGTCCGACCTGCAGGCGGGCGACGACGTCATGGTCGCCGGCACGCGCGAGGGCGGCAGGCGGACCGCGTCCTTCGTGACGAGCCCGCCGCCGGACCTCGGCGAGCTGCGGGAACGTCTGAAGGACCTGCGGAGGGGAGGCCTGCCGCACCCGCGTGGCCTGGACCTGCCCGCGTTCCGGTCGTGACGGCGGCCCCGCGACCGGCATGGCATCGTGAGGACCCGGACCACCGAGGAGAGGAGCCCGCGTTCCCATGGCCGAGGAGATCGTGCTGCAGGACACGCCGCATCGCCGGGTGGTGCGGGTGGGCGACACCGTGCGCAGGCCGGTCCAGCCCTGGACGCCGGCGGTCCACGCGCTGCTGCGGCATCTGGAGGGTGTCGGGTTCCCCTTCGGGTCGTGGGTGCTCGGGATCGACGAGCAGGGACGCGAGGTCCCGACTGGGACTACGCCTGGCCGGCGGAGCGCCTGCACGACGTCGCCTACGCCCTGGAATACCTCGCGCCCTTCCACGACGACGCCGAGTGCCTGCGCTGGCTGCGTTACCCCGAGCCGCCCGACCGCCGCCACCGGATGGAGGCGTTCGCCGCCGCCTACGGTCTCGCCGGCGCCGCCGGCCTGGCCGACAGGGTGATCGACGTCCAGCGGGGCGTGGCCGCCCTCGTCCGCACGATGGCGGAAGCGGGGCACCAGCCGCAGGCCCGGTGGGTCGAGGAGGGACGCCTCGACGAGGTGGGCCGCAGGATCGCCTGGAGCGTGGCCAACCGGCCGCTGTTCGACTGACGGGGACGGCGGCGGCAAACCCGATGACCTGGGAGAACATCATGCGTTTAGGTCCGGGTAGGGGGCGACCGTAGCCTGAAGAAACGGGGAAACGGTCATGAGCCGCATCGGAGAATGGCTGAAGAAGGCGGAGAACCTGGCCAGAGGGCACTCCAAGCAGGCCGACCAGGTGCTCGACCGCGCCGAGCAGTACGCCAAGGAGCGCACCGGGCACAAGTACGACGACCAGATCAGCAAGGGAGCCGACACGGTGCAGCAGCGCTACGGCGGCGGAGGCGCCGCGGGCTCGGAGGAGGAGCAGCGGCGCACCCAGCAGGGGCAGGAGCAGGGGCAGGCGCAGCCGGGCTCGCAGGAGCAGCAGCGCAGGCCGCCGCAGGGCTGAGGCGCTCAGCGTTCCCCGGCGAAGCGGAGATAACGCTCGGCCGAGCGGCGCACGGCCGCCGCGCCGTCCGTGTGGACGACACGGTTCCACCAGCCGCCGTAGACCCGGTCGAACGCGTACGGCTCCAGGAGCGACAGGGCGCGGCGCACGGTGTGCGGGCGTTCGGGGATGTAGTTGGGATAGCTGTACATGAAGCTCACCCAGCGACGGTCCTGGACGACCTGGACGATGTCGCCAGAGAGCAGGGCGCCGTCGCCGCCCGCCCAGTGCAGCACCTGGCCGCCCGCGAAGTGCACTCCCGCGTTGATCAGCGTCAGGTCGTCGGCGATCTGGTGGGTGTCGCCCTCCCAGAGGACCACGGCGTCGTCGGGGCGGGCCACCCACTGACGGTCGGCGGCGTGGATGTAGATCGGGACGTCGCCGAAGGCCCGCGACCATTCGATCATGGAGCCGTAGAAGTGGGGATGGCTGATCGCGATGGCCGTCAGCCCGCCCAGCTCTCTGACCTCGGCGATCAGCTGGTCGTCCAGGTAGGAGACCATGTCCCACATGACGTTGCCCGCCGGTGTGCGGACGAGGAGGGCGCGCTGGCCGATGGCTGTGGGCGGGGCGGTGCCGATGCCCACCACGCCGGGGCCCTCCTCCGCCACACGCCCGCGATGGCCCTCGTCCGCCAGCCCGGCCAGGGTCGTCCACTGCTGGCCGTCCCACCCCACGTACTGGCGTTCGTCGTCGCAGATCGGGCAGTCGGTGCGCGGCTCGCCGTATTGGACGCCGCAGGTGCGGCAGATGGGCAGGTCGGACGGCATCCGTCCAGCCTAGGGCCGGCGGGCGGCGTCCTCCAGGACCCGGCGCGCGTCTCGCTCGAACGACGCCCGTGCCCCGAGCGTGAGCAGGCCGCCCAGCACCATCGGGATCACCAGCAGGTACATGCCGGACACCAGCGAGCCGAGCCGGTCCGAGGCGATGCCGACGATGAGCGAGCCGAAGGCGCCGCCCGCCGTGATGAGCAGTTGCAGCACCGCGAAGCCGAGACCCCGCGCGGCGGCCGGCACCACGTCGGCCACGCACGCCATCATGTTGGGGATCGCGATCGACATCAGGGAGCAGGCCAGCAGCACGAGCGCCGTCAGCGCGCCGATCGAGTCCATCGACAGCGCGAGCGCCAGCACCAGTGAGCCCGCGGTGATGCCGCCGCCGCCCGCGAGCAGCCGGCCTCCCTTGCGGCTGCCGTGCCACTTGCGGCCCAGCCACGAGCCCACCAGGGTGCCCGTCAGCGTGCCCACGACCGTGATCAGGCCGCTCAGCGAGCCGGCGGTGCCCACGCCGACGTCGAAGCCGCGCACCATGAGCGTGGGCAGCCAGTAGAAGATGCCGGCCAGGCCGAGGGTGAGGAAGGACAGCCCGACGCAGACGAAGATCAGCGTGGGGATGGCCAGCACCTGCCTGAACTGCCGCCAGAACGGCGGCTTCGGTTCCGCCGCGGGTGTGGCGGGGGCGGCCTCGCCCTGGGCCACCAGCCGGTCCAGCTCGCCGCGGCGCGGCTCGCGCAGGAACCAGACCAGCAGTGCCGTGAGGACACCGGGGACGACCATGACGAGGAACGCCGTGCGCCACGAGAACATCTCGGCCAGCACGCCGCCGAGCAGCGTGCCGATGCCGCCGAGGTAGGTGGTGACGCGGGTCAGCCCGTACGCCTTGGCGCGGCTGACCGGCGGGTAGTAGTCGGCGAGCAGGCTGCCCGCGGCCGGGTTGTCGATGTTCTCGGCCGCGGCCAGGAGCACCCGCATCAGGTAGAAGATGACGAAGCCGGTGGCCAGGCCGGAGCCGAGCGTGGCGATGGCCCAGACGAAGACGACCACCGTGATGATCCGCGTACGGCTGAACCGGTCGGCCAGGTAGCCGGCGGGCAGCGACACGATCGCGGCGGCCAGGGCGGCGGCCGTCGGGATGGAGCCGGCGGCGGTGTCGCTGAAGCCCCATTCGCGCTGGACGAGGGGGAGCACACCCGACAGGAGGTTGTGCTCGATGCGGTCGACGAGTCCGACGATGAACAGAACGATCAGCGGTGCCCAGCCGAATGGCGCGCGGGCCTGCGCGTCGATGGCGCCGGAGCGTGGCGAGCCCAACGTACCGACCATGCCCACCCTTTCCCTAAGGAACTCTAGAATCACATTCTAGGGTGACGTTCTAGTCAGAGTGGCAGAAGTCACAGCATTCGTAAATGGGGATATCGCGGAATTTCGTGATCGGTCGGCTCCGGTACGGTGCTCGCATGGTCAAGGGAGCGTTGCTGGTCGCGGGCACCACGTCCGACGCGGGCAAGAGCGTCGTCACCGCCGGCATCTGCCGCTGGCTCGCCCGCCGCGGCGTCCGCGTCGCGCCCTTCAAGGCCCAGAACATGTCGCTCAACTCGTACGTCACCGCCGAGGGCGCCGAGATCGGCCGGGCACAGGCCATGCAGGCGCAGGCCGCCGGCGTCGAGCCCGTCGCGGACATGAACCCCGTCCTGCTCAAGCCGGGCAGCGACCGCCGCAGCCAGGTCGTGCTCATGGGCAACCCGGTCGCCGACGTCGACGCGATGGAGTACGGCGCGCTCAAGGACCTGCTCCGCACCACGGCGCTGGAGGCCCTGGGCAGGCTCAGGAAGCAGTACGACGTGGTGGTGTGCGAGGGCGCGGGCAGCCCTGCCGAGATCAACCTGCGCCGCGGCGACATCGCCAACATGGGCCTGGCCAGGGCCGCGAACCTGCCCGTGATCGTGGTCGGCGACATCGACAGGGGAGGGGTGTTCGCCGCGTTCTACGGCACGGTGGGGCTCCTGGACGCCGCCGACCAATCCCACCTCGCCGGATTCGTCGTGAACAAGTTCCGCGGCGCCCCCGAACTGCTGCAGCCAGGCCTCGACATGCTCGGACGCCTGACCGGACGCCCGGTCTACGGCGTGCTGCCCTGGCTCGACGGGCTCTGGCTCGACGTGGAGGACTCGCTGGCCCTCGACGGCCGCAGGGTCGCCGCCGGCCCGCCGCACGGCCGGCGGACCCTGCGGGTGGCGGTCGTACGGCTGCCCAGGATTTCGAACTTCACCGACCTGGACGCCCTGGCCGCCGAGCCGGGGGTGGTGGTGCGTTTCGTGACCGACCCGGTCGAGCTGGACGACGCCGACCTGGTGGTGCTGCCCGGATCCCGGGCCACCGTCGACGACCTGGCGTGGCTGCGCGCCACCGGCCTGGCGGCGGCGATCAGCGAGAGGGAGGGGCCCGTGCTGGGTGTTTGTGGCGGGTTCCAGATGCTCGGGCGGGAGATCGTCGACACGGTCGAATCAGGCGCGGGCCGGGTCGAAGGGCTGGGGCTGCTGCCGGTGCGGGTCGAGTTCGCGCCGGAGAAGCGGCTCGGGCGGCCGGAGGGCGTCGCGTACGGGCAGCCCGTACGCGCGTACGAGATCCATCACGGCCGGGCGACCGTGGAGGGAGGCGAGCCGTTTCTCGACGGGTGCCGGGCCGGGCACGTCTGGGGCACCACCTGGCACGGCGCCCTGGAGAACGACGGGTTCCGCCGCGCCTTCCTGGCCGACGTGGCCGAACGCGCGGGGCGGGCGTTCGTCCCGGCTCCGGGCACCGACTTCGCCCGGCTGAGGGAAGAACGGCTCGACGCGCTGGGCGACCTCGTCGAGCGGCACCTCGACACCGCCGCCCTGCTCCGGCTCATCGAGCACGGCCCTCCCGAGGTGCCCGTCCTGCCCCCCGGCGCCCCCTGATCCACCAGGGTGAGGGCGCTCACGGTTCGTGCACCGCGCCGCGGACGAAGTCCAGGTCCAGGTCCAGGTCCAGGCGGCCACCTCGGTTCGGCGATGTGCAGGTCTGTCAGGGCAGGAGGAGGAGCTTGCCCGTCGTACGGCGGGCCGCGAGGTCCTCGTGGGCCTGCCGCGCCTCGGCCAGCGGGTAGCGGCGCGAGATGTTGATCGCGAGCTGCCCCGCCGTGATCCAGCCGAACAGGTCGGACGCGCGCCACAGCAGCTCCTCGCGTGCCGCGACGTGGTGCACGAGGGTGGGCCTGGTGAGGAAGAGCGAGCCCTGCTTGTTGAGCGTCTGGGGGTCGAGCGGCGGGACCGGGCCGCTGGCGGCGCCGTACAGGGCCATGAGGCCGCGCGGCCGCAGCACCTCCAGCCCGCCGTCGAACGTGGCCTTCCCTACCCCGTCGTACACGACGTCGATCTTGCCGCGCAGGGCCTCGGTGAAGTCGTCGTACCGCAGCACCTCGTCGGCGCCCGCCTCCCTGGCCACCTTCTCCTTCTCGCTGGTGGAGACCGTGGTGTACACCTTGGCTCCCTTGAGTTTGGCCAGCTGGATCAGCAGCTGGCCCATGCCGCCGGCTCCGGCGTGGACCAGGACCTGGTCGCCCTCACGCACCTCGTGGGTGGAGTGGGTCAGGTAGTGGGCGGTCATCCCCTGGAGCATCGCCGCCGCCGCCACGTCGGTGGGAACGCTGTCGGGCACCGGCACCACCCGGCCCGCCGGCACCACCGCCTTCTCGGCGTAACTTCCCATGACGTTGACCCACGCCACGGCGTCACCCACGGCGACGTCTCGCACCCCGGGCCCCACGGCCGAGACCGTGCCCGCGCCCTCCGAGCCGATGGGCGTGGGGAGCTCCAGCGGGTACGCGCCGGAGCGGTGATAGATATCGATGAAATTGACCCCGCTGGCGGCGACATCGACCACGACCTCGCCCTCACCCGGGACCGGGTCGGGACGCTCGACATATTCCAGAACCTCTGGGCCGCCCTGGGCGGAGATGACGATGGCATGCATGCCCCTAGTCAACTCCGTCGCCACCACTCCGGGCCAGCCGGGGTCTGCCTCGTGCCGGAGCGCCCCGCCCTATCGGCGACGAAACCGGTCCTTTCAGTCGTGGGGCGACGGGGCTGCCGGAGCAGCGCGCGCGCCCGGCAACCCGGAACCGGCCGGCAACAGCGACTCGCACGCCTTGACGGCGGCCGGGGCGGGTGGTCAGGCACCCCGGTGTGGTGCCGGTATGTGATCAGGTCACGCGGTCGTCATGCGGGCCAGGGCGCCCGCTTCCAGCGCCACCCAGATCGCCCCGTCGGGCCCGACCGTCAGCCCGTGTGGCTCGCCCTTGCGTACGCCGTCAGGCTCCTGGGCGAGATCCTCAGGAAGGCAGGGGAGCGGATGGTGGTCGATGACGCCGTCGACCGTGATGCGGCCGAGGCGGCCGGCGGCCCATTCGGTGAACCAGAGGGCGCCGTCGGGGCCGGTGATGATGGCGTGCGGGCGGGCCTCCCGGTCGGGAAGGGCGAACTCGCTGATGTCGCCCGCGGTGTCGATCCGGCCGATCTGGCCCGCGCCGATCTCCACGAACCAGAGCGCCCCGTCGGGCCCCAGCGTGATGCCCACCGGTGCGCCGCCCTCCGTGGGGAGCGGGTGAACGGTCACCTCGCCCGCCATCGACACGCGGCCGATGGCGTTGCCCTGGTTGATCGTGAACCAGAGGGCGTCGTCGGGCCCCACCGTGAGCAGGGCCGGCATGCCGCCCTCCACCGGCACCTGGAACTCGCTCAGCGTCCCGTCGGCCGCGATGCGCCCGATCCTGCCGCTCTGCATCTGGGTGAACCACATGGCCCCGTCGGGGCCGGCGACGATGCCGTAGGGGGAGTCGGCCGCGTGCGCCGTGACCTGCCCGTCGGCGGTGATGCGGCAGACTCGCCCGCCCTTGCCCTCGGTGAACCACAGGGCTCCGTCGGGCCCCGGCGTGATCACGGTCGGCAGGCCGTCGGCCGGGTCGAGCTGGTGGATCACCGGCTCCTCGCCGGGCACCAGTCTGCCGACGCGCCCTTCGTGGACGAGCGTGAACCACAGGGCTCCGTCCGTCCCTGTCGTGATGCCGTACGGTGCGCCGGCACTGATCCTGGTCAACATATGGTTCCCCCCATGAGTTCGATTGCGTCGCCTCGGAAGCGCCGGGTGAGGGCGCGGTCGTGTGACACCACGACGAGCGTGCCGTCGTAGGCGTCGAGCGCCTGCTCCAGCTCCTCGGCCAGCACCGGCGACAGGTGGTTGGTCGGCTCGTCGAGCAGCAGCAGGTCGTGCTCCCGCCCCAGCAGCCTGGCCAGCGCGAGCCTGCGCTGCTGCCCGACCGACAGGGCGCCCACCTTCTGGCCGAGGGTGTGCGGCGGGAAGAGGCCGGTGGCCAGCAGGGCGGCCCGGCGCTCGTCGGCGTAGCCGAGGCCGTAGGCGTCGAGCACGGTCTGGCCCGGGTCGAACGTGACCTCCTGCGGCAGGAACCCGACCCTGCACCCGGCGTGCTCGGCGATGGTCTGCAGCAGCGTGGACTTGCCCGCGCCGTTGGGGCCCCGGACCAGCAGGCGGTCACCGGCCCTGATCGTCAGCGAATCGATCCGCAGCCGCTCGCCGACCCGCACGTCGCGCAGCTCCACGACCACGTGGGCCACCGCGCCGCCATGCTCGCCCGCCGCGGTCCCGGCCGGGCCGGAGGAGAGGTGTGCCGTCGGCGTGGTCTCATGCCCGCCCGCCGCGGTCCCGGCCGGGCCGGAAGGGATGTGCGCCGCCGGCGCGCCGCCGAAGGTGCCGCGGAAGCGCAGCGGCTCCGGCGGGCGGGGGACCGGGTCGGCCTCCAGCCGGCGCAGCCGCTCGTGGGCGTTGCGGACCCGGCTGGCGACCGAGCTCTGCACCCGCCCGGCGTCGCGGTCGTAGGCCACCTTGTTGTTGTCGCGCATCACCCGCCCGGCGGCCACCCGGTGCGCGGTGGTGGCCGCGCGCTCGCGCACCTGGCGCACCTCCTCGCACCACGCCGCGTAGGACTGCTCCCAGCGCGCCATGGCCGCCGCCTTGGCGGCGAGGAAACCGGTGTAGCCGCCGCCGAACCGGGTGATGGCGCCCCGCTCGACCTCGAGCACCGCCGTCGCCACCCGGTCGAGGAAGATCCGGTCGTGGGACACGGCGACCACCGCGCCCCTGTGCTCGCGCAGGCGGTCTTCGAGCCAGGCGAGCGCCGGCGCGTCGAGGTGGTTGGTCGGCTCGTCGAGCAGCAGCACGCGGGGCGAGGCCGCCAGCACGCAGGCCAGGCCGAGCCGCGCCTGCTCGCCGCCCGACAGGCTCGACAACACCCGGTCGCGGCCCACGTGGGCCAGGCCCAGCCCGTGGAACGCCTTGTCCACCCGCGCGTCCGCCTGGTAGCCGCCGCGCAGTTCGTACGCCGTGAGCAGCTCGCCGTACTCGCCCATCACCTCGTCGGTGAGCGACGACTCCAGCTCGCGCATCCGGCGCTCCATGGCGCGCAGACCCGCCAGCGCGGCGTCGATCGCCTGCTGCACCGTGTGGGACGGCGGAAGGCCGAGCGTCTGGCCGAGGTAGCCGGCGTCGTCGGGCACGGTGACCTCGCCGTCGTCGGGCGCCTCGACCCCGGCCAGCAGCCGGAGCAGCGTGGACTTGCCCGAGCCGTTGTCGCCGACGACGCCCGCCCGCTCGCCGGGGCCCACGGACATGGACGCGTCGACGAGCACGGCACGGTCGCCGTAGGCCTTGGAAACTTTGCGGAGGCTGATCAGGATAGAACTCCAATCGCAACTGCTGTAGCTTTAGTGTGGCATGCGGGGAGCAGTTAATGCAACTGGAGTAGATTTTGCAGTCGAACAAGCGTCCAGGAGGGCGGAGCGCGCGCGTGCGCGACGCCGTGCGCAGGGCGACGCTCGCCGAGCTGGGCGAGCGCGGCTACGCGGGCTTGACGGTGGAGAACATCGCCGAGCGGTCAGGGGTGCACAAGACGACGGTCTACCGGAGGTGGGGCAACGTCGAAGGGCTGATCTCCGACGCTCTCGAGCTGGCCACGGACGAGCCGTGGCCCGTCCCCGACACCGGTTCGATCGAAGGCGATCTGCGGGGCATCGTGCAGTTGGTCCGCACCGGGTTCGACGATCCGGAGCTGGGGCCGGTCTCGTCGGCGTTCGTGGCGGCCGCCATGCAGAATCCCGGCGCGGCGCGGGCGCTGCACGAGTTCTTCGAGGCGCGGCACGAGCAGTCGGCCGAGGTGGTCCGGCGGGCGATCACGCGGGGCGAGCTGCCCGACCTCATCGACGTGCGCGAGGTGATCAGGGTCGCGGTCGCCCCCGTCTACTACCGGCTGTTCGTCGCGCACGAGCCGGTGACCGAGCAGGACGCCGACCGCGCCGCCGACGCCGCGCTCGCCGCGGCCCGCGCCGGCGTCCTCTGAAGCCAGGCCACGGCCCGCTGGATGGGCGCGCTCAGGGCTCCTTCTGGGCGCGCAGCTCGAAGTCGTCGAACGTCGTCTTCAGCAGCGACGTGCCGTCCTTCGCCGTACGCGCGAACAACCCCACATGGCCGTTGCCGAGCCCGTTGGGGTCGTCCACCTGGTGCACCCGCTGGTCGTTCACCCACATCGTCAGCCGCACCGCCGTCCCCCGCTGCTCGCACGACGCCACGATGCGGGCGGGCTTGCCGGGCAGCCCGTCGACCTGCACCGGCTGGGCCAGCGTGCCGCCGGCGCCGTCGAAGATGCGCCGGATCCTGGCCTGCCCCTTCGTGTCGAGCCCGAACTCGTAGTAGGTGTCGTCCTCGGGGTTGTGGCAGTAGACGCCGTACTCGCCGGCGCCCGCCGACTTCTTGACCTCGGAGGTGACGGCGACCACGACGGACGACGGCAACATCGGCGTGGGCGTGGCCGAGGGGTCGGGCGTGGTCGTGGGCTCGGCGATGAGGAAGGGGATGGGCGCCTCCGCCCAGCGCTCCTCGTTGTACTTCTCCACGTCCAGCCCGTAGGTGCCGTCCGTGCGGTATCCGTAGCTGGAGCTCTGGTCCGGGTCGTAGGTGCCGTTCCAGCCGCCGGTGGTCTGCGTGAAGTCCTCGCGGTAGAGCACGCGCAGGTCGTCGGGCGGCCCATCGGGGCCGAGCAGCGCCCACGCGGTCACCCCGCCGGCCACGACCAGCGCCGTGGCCGCCGCGATCCCCGCGATCAGCTTGCCACGCCCCTTCGCCGCGCCCGGCCGCACGCCGGTGTAGGCGGTGGTGGCGGCCTGCTGCCAGGTCACCTGTACGGTCTGCGCCGCCTGCTCCGGCGCGGCCGAGCGCCCGACGAGATGGTCGAGCAGCTGCTGCGCGGTCGGCCGGGCGGCCGGGTCCTTCCGCAGCGCGGCCCCGACCAGCTCGCGCAGGCCGGGTTCGACGGCGTCGAGGTTCGGCTCGGTGTTGAGGACCTGGTAGACGATCGACGGCAGCGTGTCGCCGCCGAAGGGCGCCCGCCCGCTGGCCGCGTACGCCACCAGGCACCCCCACGAGAACACGTCGCAGGCCGGCGACACCGGATCGCCGCGCAGCACCTCGGGGGCCATGTAGCGGGGTGTGCCGACCAGCTCGCCGGTGCCCGTGACGCCGCCGAGCGTGTCGAGCGCCCGCGCGATGCCGAAGTCGATCACCCGCGGGCCGACGGGGGACAGCAGCACGTTGGACGGCTTGAGGTCTCTGTGCACGATCCCGGCGCCGTGGATGGCGGTGAGCGCGGTGGCGACGCTGACGGCCAGCGCGTCGAGGCTGGACCCGCGCAGCGGCCCTGACCGGTGTACGGCCTCCTCGAGGTTGGGGCCAGGCACGTATTCGGTGACGACGTAGAGCTGGTCGCCGTCGAGAGCGGCCTCGATCACCGCGGCCGTGCAGAACCTGCGCACCCGCCGGGCCGCGTCGGCCTCCCGGCGGAACCGCATGCGGAACTGCTCGTGCTGGGTGAGCTCCGGGTTGATCACTTTGACGGCGACGCGCTGCCCGGCGGGATCCTCGGCCAGGTGGACCGTGCCCATCCCGCCTCGGCCCAGGACGTTCAGCAGCCGGTAGCGTCCGATCTGGGATGTTTCACCGCTCACGCCGCGCTAGCTTACCGATACCGGCCTGCTCGGCGTAGATCCGTACAAATCCCGTGTACGCCGCGCGTACGTCGCGGCGGCCACCGCCAGCCCGGCGCCCCACACGAGGTAGGCGGGCACGGCGACCCAGTAGAACGCCTCCGGCAGGCCGCCCCCGCCGAACGGGACGCGCCCGCTGAGCCGTTCGGCCACCATCTGCCCGAGCCCGACCCCGAAGTACGCGAGCAGCCCGCCCGACACGGCGACGCCCGGCCACAACACCAGCCGGCGCGGCACGGAGCGGCCGGCGAGCCCGGGTACCCAGCGCGGCCACACCCGCCCCCACCGGTGCACGAGCGCCAGCGGTAACACGGTCCCACCCAGGAGGAGCCCGGTCTCGAACACCGCCGTCCCACCCGCGAAGGGCGTGCTCCCGAAGCCGACCGCCACCTGCGCCGCGGCCCGCGCCAGGAAGCCGCCGACGGCGGCGTAGGCGCCCGCGTACGCCCAGAGCGGCGTGTGGTCCAGCTTCCCGAGCTCCACTGGCCGGTACGCCCGCGCGGCCCGCCACACCAGCACCCCGCAGCCGACGCAGGCCGCCTTACTGGCGGCGCCCAGCGGATAGACCGGGATCCCCGACCCGGGGACGACCGTGCCGACGACGTCGAGCAGCAGCAGGGCCCCCGACACCACGAACGCGCCGCCCACCGCCCACGCCACGGCGGCGAGCGCCGTCCTGGCCGGGGCGGACGGGCGGACGGTCATCATGACCGCGAGCGTCGCCGCCGCCGCGCCGCACAGGGCCACGGCTCCCCAGCCGGTGAGGACGACCAGGTCGGGACCGATCGGCGACAGGCGCTGCGGCATGTGCCCGAGCTGCCAGTGGACCCGGAGCCCTCCGTAGAGGAGCACGGACGCGAGGGCGACTGAGAGCTTCCTCATGGCCGCCATCCTGCGCCGGCCCCGCCGGCCCGCCCCTCCCCATGGGGAGGGGTTCCCTTCCCCCGTACGGGGGAAGAAGGGCCGCCTCGGGGGCAGGGGCGAACGACTTGCGTTTCGGGCGCTGAGAACATATGTTCGAGAGGTAAGCGCCCGCCTTCCCCCGGGCGGCTCCACATACAGACCAGAGCCGCGGGGAGAAGCGTCTTGAGCAGACTCTATGGCGATCCGATAGAGGTGTGGACCAGAGACGGGGAGCCGACCCAGTTCGTCTGGCGCGACCGCCTCTATCTCGTGCGCCGGATCCTCGACCACTGGGTGGTCGCGCGCGAGTGGTGGAAGACCGGCGAGGGCGATCCGGGCGAGCGCCGGTTCTGGCGGGTCGAGGCGGGCCCCGGCCGCGAGGCGGGCTCCTACGAGCTGCGTTACGACACCGCCGGCAACGGCTGGCTGCTGCTGAGGGCGTGGGACTGATGGCGCCCCCGTTCCCGCACCTCAACGTGTGCTCGGCCTACTCCATGCGCTACGGCACCGCCTTCCCGCGCGCGCTGGCGAGCCGGGCGGCCGAGCACGGCATGGACATCCTGGCGCTGACCGACCGCGACGGGCTCTATGGCGCGATCAAGCACGTCCAGGCGTGCGCCGAGGCGGGCATCGCACCGGTGCTCGGCGTGAACCTCGCGCTCGACGTCCCGCCGCCCAGCCTGCTGCCGGGGCTCCCACCACCCCGCCGTCCCAGGACCGGCCCCGGCGCGGAGGACCGCGTCACGGTGCTGGCCCGCGGGGGCGGCTGGTCCCGCCTGTGCCGCCTGGTCACGGCCGCCCACCACGCCGGCGAGCGGGGCGAGCCAAGGCTGACCCGCGAGCTGGCCGGCGAGTGGGCGGGCGAGCCGGGCGGCGAGCACGGGTTCGGCGCCGACGACGGGCTCGTGGTGCTGCTCGGCCCCAGGTCCGACGTGGGCCGCGCGGTGGCCGAACGCCGCGACGAGCAGGCCAGGACGCTGCTCGGCCTGTGGCGCGCCGCGGTGCCCGGCGTGGTGATCGAGCTGGTCGACCAGTACGGCTTCCGCGACGCCATCACGGCCGTGCGCATGCTCGGGCTGGCCGAGTCGATGGGCGTGCCGGCCGTGCTGACCAACGCCGCCCGCTACCTCGATCCGGCCGACCATCAGGTCGGCGACGTGCTCGACGCGGCCCGCCAGCTCGTCCCGCTGCACCCTCGCCACCTCGACCGCACCACCTCCCACGCCTACCTCAAGAGCGGCAAGGAGATGGCGCAGGTCGCGGCCAAGGTCTGCGGCGCCGACCAGGAGCGGGTGGCGAAGGTGTTGTTCACCACCAGGCGGCTGGCCGAGGCGTGCGCGATCGACCCGGGCCGGCTGCTCGCGCTCCGGAACGACCCGCCCGACCTGCACCTGCCCGAGATCGGCCGCGATCCGGTGCCGCTGCTGCGCCACCGCGTCGAGGACGGCCTGCTCGCGCGCGGCCTCGACCGTTCCGCCGACGCCAGGCGGCGCGTCCAGGACGAGCTGGCCATCATCGAGAAGAAGCGCCTGTCCGGATATTTCATCGCCGTGGCCGGCATCACCGACATGATCCGCGGCATGGGCATCCGCTGCGCCATCCGCGGCTCGGGAGCGGGCAGCCTGGTCAACCACCTCATCGGCATCGGCGAGGTCAACCCGCTCGGCCACGGCCTGCTCATGGAGCGTTTCCTGTCGGAGGGCCGCATCGGGCTGCCCGACATCGACATCGACGTCGAGTCGGCCCGCCGCCTCGACTGCTACAAAGCCATCTTCGAGCGCTACGGCGAGGCGCGCGTGGCCTGCGTGTCCATGATGGAGACCTACCGGGCGCGCAGCGCCATCCGCGACGTCGCCGGCGCGATGGGCCTGCCGCCGCACGAGATCGACGCCATCGCCAAGGCGTTCCCGCACATCAGGGCCAAGCAGATCACCGCGTCGCTGAACGACCTGCCCGAGCTGCGCGAGAGCCGGCTCGGCGACGCGGGGCTGGAGCGGGTGTTCCGGCTGGCGGAGAAGCTCGACGGCCTGCCCAGGCACATCGCGCTGCACCCGTGCGGCGTGCTGGTCGGCAACGCGGGGCTGCGCGACAGGACACCGGTGGAGCGCAGCCTGCTGGAGTTCCCGATGTCGCAGTTCGACAAGGAGGACGTCGAGGAGGCCGGGCTGCTCAAGCTCGACGTGCTGGGCGTGCGGATGCAGTCGGCGCTGGCGTACGCGCTGGGCGAGATCAAGCGGGTGGACGACGTCGTGGTCGAGCTGGACACCCAGCGGGGGGACGACCCGGAGGCCCAGTACGTCCCGCACGACGACCAGGACACCTACGACATGATCAGCGCCGGCCGCACCCTCGGTTGCTTCCAGATCGAGTCGCCCGGGCAGCGCGAGCTGGTCGCCAAGCTGGAGCCGCGCAGGATGCACGATCTGATCGTGGACATCTCGCTGTTCCGTCCCGGCCCGGTCAACTCCGACATGGTCACCCCCTACCTGGAGGCCAGGCACGGGTGGCGCAAGCCGTACTACCCGCACGAGAGGCTGCGGGGGGCGCTGAAGGAGACGCACGGCGTCGTGGTGTTCCACGAGCAGGTACTCAAGATCATCTCGGTGATGACCGGGCGCGACCTGTCGTTCGCCGAGCTGCTGCGGCGCACCCTGGACACCCCCGAGGGGCGCGAGCGGGTGCGCAGGACGTTCGTGCCCATGGCCAGGGCCAACGGGTTCGGCGACGCGGCCGTCGAGCGGGCCTGGAAGGTGCTGGACGCGTTCGGGGCGTTCGGGTTCTGCAAGGCGCACGCGGCGGCGTTCGCGCTGCCCACCTACCAGTCGGCCTGGCTGAAGCGGCACCACGCGGCGGCGTTCTTCGCCGGCGTGCTCACGCACGAGCCCGGCATGTACCCACCGCGCGTCATCATCGACGAGGCCAGGCAGTGCGGCGTCAAGATCTTGCCGCTCGACGTCAACCGGTCGGGCAAAGACTGGCTGGTCGAGCGGCTCGGGCCGCGCGTGCGGGTGCGCGTGCGCCCGTCCGAGCTGGGCGACGGCCCGGCCAGGCGGCGGGGCTTCCGCCAGGAGGAGATCGGCAAGGGGTACGCGTTGCGGGTGCCGTTCTCGGCGGTCAAGGGGGTGAGCGAGGCGGAGGTCGAGCGGATGGTCGCCGGCCAGCCGTACACCTCGCTGGCCGACTTCTGGGACCGCGCCCGGCCCTCCCGGCCCACGATCGAGCGGATCGTCCAGGTCGGCGGCCTGGACGCGCTCCACGACCTGCACCCCGGCGGGCCCCGCTGGCGTCCGGGCGAGCTGACCCGCCGCGACCTGATCGCCCAGGTCGGCGCGCTCGACCGGGCCTCGGCGATCGGCGTGCGGGCGGGCCCGCGCAGGTCCAGGCGCTACGCCGCCCCGCCCTCCCGGGAAGAACACCCGTCCGTGCAGCTCCCGCTCGGTTTCGGCGAGCACCTACCGCCGGGCGAGCTGCCCGAGATGACGGAGACCGAGATGGTCGAGGCCGAGCTGGAGATCCTGGGCATCGACGTCAGCCGGCACGTCATCAGCTTCCACGACGAGCTGCTCGACGCGCTCGGAGTGGTACGTTCCAGAGATCTTCTCGCCCAGCGCAACGGCGCGGAGGTGCTGGTCGCGGGGGTCAAGGTGGCGACCCAGACGCCTGCCGTGCGCTCGGGCCAGCGGGTCATCTTCGCCACGCTCGACGACTCGACGGGGCCGGTCGACCTGACGTTCTTCGAGTCGGTGCAGGGGCGGTGCGCGTCGATCGTGTTCGGCTCGTGGCTCATGCTGGCCAGGGGAGTGGTCAGGCGCACGGGCAGGCGGGCGGTGTCGATGCGCGCGGTCGACTGCTGGAACCTGGTGGATCTCGACGCGCTCTGGCGCTCCCAGGGCATCGAGGCGGTCCGCGCCGTCATCACCCGGACCCCGGACGACCGCGCTGGGGTCGGGGGCCACGCCATCGAATATGCCAACGGGTTCAGGCTCTCGCCCTACTCCGACCTCGGCCCGGCCGTCACCGAACCGCCCAGGCGGCTCTGGCACGCCAGCCCCGGCAGCTCAGGCCCCACCGCCGCCTAGAGCTTCCGCCCCGGTTCTAGCCGGCGCGTCCGATCGGGGTGGAGCCGGAGGCCGGGCGGGGCTGGGGAGCGAAGGCGCGTACGGTGCCGGGCTCCGCCGGCCGGGGAACGTGGGGAGCCCGCTGGAGCCGGGTGAGCTCGCGTACGGTGGCCGCGCACAGCAGGGCGGCCAGCGCCGAGCAGGACAGCTCGAGCATCCCCACCCCCGTCAGGTCGAGCTCCGACGAGCCGAGCGGCAGCCGCACGGTCACCAGCGCCAGCATGGCCAGCCAGCTCAGCCACCAGCCCGTCAGCAGCGCCAGCCACCGGCCGCGGCGGCCGGCGGGCGGCCGGGCGCCGCGCCACACCTCGTCGACCAGCACCACGGGGGCGATCAGGTTGACGCCGGGGATCAGCCAGGCGGCCGCCACGGGACCGGTGGCGGCCGAGCGGTCGTTGGCCTGCCTGGCCCGCACGAGCCAGGTGAGGTAGGCCGCGGCGACCGCGATGGAGGTGCCCGCCACCAGCATCATCAGCACCGCGAACACCGTCACCGCCCCGACCACGGCCTCCGCGTCGGCCCCGGTCGGCCGGCCGCCGAACGTGGCGAGCTGGACGGCGAGGTCACGGCCCCGCGCCTGCTCGAAGATCACGAGAGCGCCGAGGGAGAGGACCTGGGCGACCAAGGTCACGTGTACGGCGAAGGCGGCTCTCGCGGGCGATGCCTGGGTGTGGCGCACGTTGTTCTCCCCCCGGGCCATGCGCTGAGGTTCTGATTCACTTGTATCCCGCCAGCCCTTCGCTTAATCAGCTCACCACGCCGGATTCCCACGCCCACGCCGCGATTTCCACCCGGTTCCTGACGCCGAGTTTGGCGAAGATGCTGCCCAGATGCGTCTTGACCGTCGACAGCGACACGAACAGCTCCGCGGCCACCTCCTGATTCGTGCGTCCCCTGGCGATCAGGCGCACGACGTCCAGCTCGCGCCCGGTCAGCGGGTCGTTCACGGGGGCCAGGGCCCGCCGGGGCTGGGCCACGTGCTGGAGCAGCCGTACGGTCACCGACGGCGACACCAGCGCGTCGCCCGCCGCCGCGGCCCTGACGGCTTCGATCAGCAGCGTGGGCCCGCTGTCCTTGAGCAGGAACCCCGTCGCGCCGGAGCGCAGCGCTCCGTAGACGTACTCGTCCAGGTCGAAGGTGGTGACGATGACGACCCGCAGCGGGTTCTCCACGCCCGGGCCGGCCAGGAGGCGGGTCACCTCGAGGCCGTCGAGCTTGGGCATCCTGATGTCGAGCAGGCACACGTCGGGCCTGAGCCGGCGGGCCTCCGCGACGGCCTCGGCGCCGTCGGCCACCGCGGCCACGACCTCCATGTCCGGTTGTGCGTCCAGAATCATCTGAAAGCCGGTGCGTACCAGTTGCTGATCGTCGGCGATGAGAACCCGAATAGTCACGCACCAACTCTAGAGATCGGCCGTTCGGCCGATGCGGTCCTGGCCGCCCGGCCGATCCGCCGCACCCCCGGCCGGCCCGAGGCTGGACGCCATGAACGACGTACTTGTTGGACGAGCCCTGGCCAAGAGGTTCGGGCAGACGGTCGCCCTGGGCGGCGTGGACATCACGGTACGAGCCGGCGAAGCCGTGGCGATCATGGGCCCGAGCGGGTCCGGCAAGTCGACGCTCCTGCACTGCCTGGCCGGGATCATGAAACCGGACTCGGGGGAGGTGCACCTGCTCGGCCAGCGCATCGACGCCATGTCCGAGCGCCGGCGCAGCGCCCTGCGCCGCACCCGCTTCGGCTTCGTCTTCCAGTTCGGCCAGCTCCTGCCGGAACTGCCCGCCGAGGAGAACGTGGCGCTCCCGCTCATGCTGGACGGGGTGCCGCGAGCGCAGGCCGTGCGCCGGGCGCGCGAGTGGTTCGGGCCGCTCGGCCTGCGGTCCATGGAGACCAGGCGGCCCGGCGAGCTGTCCGGCGGCCAGGCGCAGCGGGTGGCCATCGCCAGGGCGCTGGTGAGCAGGCCGGCCGTGGTGTTCGCCGACGAGCCCACGGGCGCGCTCGACCAGCGGACCGGCCACGACACGATGCGGCTGCTCGCGGAGGCGACCAAGCACAACGACGCCTCCCTGATCGTCGTCACCCACGACCCGGACGTGGCCGCGTGGTGCGACCGCACGGTCGAGGTGCGCGACGGCCTGATCCTGCCGAACGGGGTGCGCGCGTGAACCTCGGCCTGACCTGGCGGCTGCTGAAGGGCGGCGGCAAGGGGATGCTCGGCACCTGGCTCACTCTGGGCGCCGTCGCCGTGTCCACGGCGCTGCTGCTGTTCGCCGTGGCCGCGAACTTCGCCTTCGAGGCCAGGGGCGAGCGCGGCGCCTGGCGCAACCCGGTCCCCGCGACGTCCGGCGCGGTGGCCGTCCAGGCGTCCCGTTTCGACTACGTACGCGACCAGGCGATCACCGTCGTCGACCTGGGCGCGCTCGGCCGGGCGTCCGCGCCTCCCGGCATGCCGCGCTTCCCCGCCCCTGGCGAGGTGTGGCTCTCACCCGCGCTGGCCGAGCTGGCCGCGCGGCTGCCCGCGGCCGAGCTCGCCGGCCGGTACCCCGATCCCGCCGGCCTGCTCGGCGACGAGGCGCTGATCCATTCGGACGAGCTCGTCGCCGTCGTCGGCCACGAGCCTGACGCCCCCGCGCTGACCGCTGCCCGCAGTGCCGACTGGGTCATCGCCAAGCCGCCGGTCAAGGTGGCCGACGTGGCGGGCACGCCGAGCGAGGACTCGGAGGCGTACCGGGTGCTCGCGCTCATCGCGAGCGTGCTCATGGTGGTGCCGCTGCTGGTCTTCGGCGGCGCCGCGGCCAGGCTCACCGTGGCCAGGCGTGACCAGCGGCTGGCCGCGCTGCGCCTGGTCGGCGCGACGCCGGGGCAGGTCGTCGCCATGACCGTGGCGGAGGCGATGATCGTCGCGCTGGCCGGCGCCCTCGTGGGGACGGTCGCGTTCGCCCTGGCCGTGCCGTTGCTGGCGGGCATCGAGATGCAGGGCGGCCCGTGGTTCGCCGCGGACCTGTTCCCCGGCCCGCTGGTCTGGGCCGCGGTGCTGGTCGCGGTGCCGCTGCTGGTGGGGCTCTCCGCGGTGATCGGGCTGCGGCGCGTCGTGGTGAGCCCGCTCGGCGTGGCCAGGCGGGAGACCCCGCCCGCCATGCGGTTCGTACGGGTGCTCGCCCTGCTGGCGGCGCTGGCCGTGTTCCCCATGCTGAGCCGGGACTCCAGCGTCGCGATCGTCGCCGCGGCGCTCGGCCTGGCGTTCCTCTGCGTCAACCTGGCCGGCCCCTGGGTCGTCGGCATGATCGGCAGGATCACGGCCGCGAGCGCGCGCGGGCCCGCCCGGCTGCTGGCCGGCCGGCGGCTGGTGGACGACCCGCGCTCGGCCTGGCGCACGGTGAGCGGCGTGGCGCTGACCGGGTTCGTGGCGGGCTTCCTCGGCCTGCTCAGCCCGGGAGCGTTCGAGGACGGGGCGGGTCCGCCCCAGCTCCGGGTCACCGCGCCCGCCGGGCAGGCGGCGAGGGTGACCGAGCAGGCCCGCGAGCGGCTGGTGACGGCCAAGGTGCCGGCCACCGTGAAGGCGTCGGACGGCGTCGTGGTCGCGGCTCTGGGCAGCACCGCCGACGCGGCGACCGTCGATCGGGCGCGCACCGCGCTCGCCGGGCTCGTCCCGGGCCGCACCCCCACGACGAAGGACGACGACCAGCGGTTCGGCGCGCAGATCCTGGCCGACGTCCGCGTCGGCACGGTCGTCGTGCTGTCGGTGTCGTTCCTCGTGGCCATCGCCAGCGCCGGCATCACGGCCGCGTCGGCGATCCTGGACCGGCGGCAGACGTACGGGCTGCTGCGCCTGGCGGGCACGCCGCTGGAGGTGCTCGACAGGGCCCGCCGCGCCGAGACGCTCATCCCGCTGGCGGTGATGGGCGGCGGCGCGATTCTGGTGGGGGTGTTCTGCGCGACGCCGTTCATGGGGGGCGGGATCAGCACGGTGGGCGCGGTCACGCTGCTCGCCTGCGTCGCGGTCGGCTTCGCCGGCGTGATCGGGGCGGGGGCGCTGAGCCGGCCGCTGCTGCGGTCGGTCACCACCGACCCGGCGCCGCGCCCCGACTGACCGGCGCGCCCGTAGGGCGGGTCAGTCCAGCACGAGGTCGCGCACCAGCTTCAGCGAGGGCTCGTCGCGCGGGCCCATGACCAGCAGGCTCGTGACGGGGCTGGCGCGCCAGAGCTCCAGGCGTTCCTTGATCCGGCCGGGTGGGCCGACGAGCGAGATGCCGTCGGCCAGCTCGTCCGGGATCGCCCGGAACGCCTCGTCCTTCTTCCCGGCGAGGTAGAGCGACTGGATGTGCTCGGCGGCCTCGGCGTATCCCATCCTGCCGATGATGTCGGCGTGGAAGTTGCGCTGCTTCGCCCCCATGCCGCCGATGTAGAGGGTCAGCATCATCTTCACGCCGTCGAGCGCGGAGCGGACGTCGTCGGAGATCACCACCATCACCATGGCCGCCACGTCGAAGCCCTCGGGGGCGCCCGCCAGCGAAGCGCCGTACATCTCCTCGATCTTGGAGGGGAACGCGAACAGCGGCAGCCAGCCCTGGGCGACCTCGGCGGCCAGGGCCACGTTCTTCGGGCCCTCCGCCCCCAGGTAGACGGGGATGTCGGGGCGGAGCGGATGGGTGATGAGCTTGAGCGGCTTGCCCAGCCCGCCCGCGAGCGGCAGCGGGTAGTGCGGGCCGTCGCTGGTGACCGGCTCCTCGCGGCGCCAGACCCTGCGCATGATCTCGACGTACTCGCGGGTCCTGGCCAGCGGCTTCGCGAACGGCTGGCCGTACCAGCCCTCCACGACCTGCGGGCCCGACGCGCCCACGCCGAGCAGCAGCCGGCCGCCGGTGAGGTGGTCGAGGGTCATCGCCGTCATCGCCGTCGTGACGGGCGGCCTGGCCGAGATCTGGGCGATCGAGGTGCCCAGCCTGATGCGGCTGGTGCGAGCGCCGTACCAGGCCAGCGGGGTGAAGACGTCGCTGCCGTACGCCTCCGCGGTCCACACCGAGTCGTAACCGAGCCGCTCGGCGGCGAGCACCGACTCCGTCGCGTCGTCGGCGCCGCGCTGCCAGTAACCGAGATTCAGGCCGAGCTTCATGATCCACCTCCGGAGATAGATTCCATTCACTCCGGGGAGCTTCTCCGTGTCAATGGACATCTCAGGGGAAGTGGAAGCCTGTGCTGAAGGCCCTGTCACGACTCGTCTGCCTGCTGCTTCTCCTGCCGGCGGGCGGGATCGCGACGGCCGAGGGCGGCTCCCGGCCGAACATCGTGTTCGTGCTGGCCGACGACCTCGACACCGGAACGCTCGGCTATTTCCCGAACATCACCCGGCATCTCGTCCACCGGGGCGCCTCGTTCGAGCGGTATTTCGCGACCAATCCCTGGTGCTGCCCGTCGAGGGCGTCGACGCTGCGCTCGCAGTACGTCCACAGCCATCGCGTATGGACCAACACCGCACCGGAAGGCGGGTTCGACCGCTTCCATTGGCAAGGTCTGGAACGTTCCACCGTGGGGACCTGGATGAAGCAGGCCGGCTACCGCACCGCCCTCATGGGTAAATATCTCAACCACTATCCCGGCGCCACGGCCCAGGAGACGTACGTGCCGCCCGGCTGGGACGAGTGGGCCGTGCCGGTGCGCGAGCTCTACCAGGAGTACGGCTACCGGCTCAACGAGAACGGCCGCGTGGCCGACTACGGCTGGTCGGAGAACGACTACCTGACCGACGTGCTGTCCCGCAAGGCCCGCCACTTCGTCACGAAGTCGAAGCAGCCGTTCTTCCTCTACCTGGCGCCCATCCCGCCGCACAACCCGGCCAACCCCGCGCCCCGGCACGCCGGCGCCTTTCCCACCGCCAAGGCGCCGCGGACCCCGTCGTTCGACCAGAAGGACGTCAGCCGCGAGCCGCTGTGGGTGCGCGAGCTGCCGAGGATCGGGCCGGCCGGCGAGGAGCGGATCGACGAGCGGTTCCGCGCCAGGCTGCGGGCCATGCTCGGCGTGGACGACCTCGTCGGCTCGCTGGTGAAGACCCTGCGCGAGTCGGGCAAGCTCGACGACACCTACCTCTTCTTCGCCTCCGACAACGGCTTCCACCTGGGCACTCACCGGCTCAAGCGAGGCAAGACCACCCCGTTCGAAGAGGCGGTCAGGGTGCCGCTCGTCGTCCGCGGCCCCGGCGTGGCCGCGGGCTCCAGGGTCTCCTCGCTGACCTCCGTGGTGGACCTGCCGGCGACGTTCGCCGCGCTGGGCGGGGCCCCGCTGCCGCCGTTCGCCGAGGGGCGCTCGCTGGTGCCGCTGCTCGAAGGCCGGCCGCCGGCGCAGTGGCGCAGGAACGTGCTCGTCGAGTTCGCCAGGCCGGCCGACAGGGCGTCGGCCCGGCAGACCCCGGTGCCGGGCTATCGGGCGTTGCGCACGGAGCAGTACACCTATGTCCGGTACGACACGGGGGAGCGGCAGCTCTATGACCTGCACGAGGATCCGTACCAGCTGGACAATCTCGCGGGGAGCGCCGATCCCGCGCTGGTGGCCGGTCTGGAGCGGCGGCTGCAGGCGATGACGGCCTGCTCGGGCGCCACCTGCCGGCAGGCGGACATGGCTCAGTGATCGAACAACGACGGATACGCGTGCGCCAGGTGCTCCGAGACCGCCCTGGCGGCCTCGTCCGCGTCGCCGGCCTCGATGGCCCGCAGGATGCGTACGTGGCCCGCGCGCAGGATCGCGGTGTCCCCTAGGTGTTCGACCGCTTCGACCGCGTACCTCCGCATCGAGTCGCGTAGCGAGCGCATGATGGCCGCGATGAGCCGGTTGCCGGACGCGTCCGCGATCGCGCAGTGGAAGGCGGTGTCGTGCTCCACGAACTCCTCCGCCGTTCTCGCCCCGTCCATCCCGGAAACCGCGGCGGCCAGGGCGGCCGTGCCGGCCCCTGCCGAGGCCGCGTGGGAGGCTGCCCACTGCTCGATCATGTGCCGGGCGTCGATGACCTCGCGCAGCTCCAGGCCCGCCATGCCGAGGTGCAGCCGGAGCAGGTCGGTCAGCGCCGTGTCGGGGCGGGAGGTCAGCACCGCGCCCGCGTCGGGGCCCCGCCCCACCTGCGAGGACACCACGCCGAGAGACTCCAGAACGCGCATGGCCTCGCGTACGGACGACCGGCTGACGCCGAGCTGCTCGGCCAGCTGGCGTTCGGCGGGCAGCCGGTCGCCGGCGGTGAGGCCGTCCTCCGCGATGCGCCGCTCGATCTGGGCGAGCACGTCCTCGAACGTTCGCGTCCGCTTCACGGGACGCCAGCCGCCGTCGTCCAACGGAACCTCCCCATGGTGGCCGGAAAGAGTGTGGTTCGATATGGTCTGACCATACTGTGGTCGGACCATACCTCAGAGGGAGAGTTGTGCGAGTCGCCCTGTTCATCACATGCGTGAACGACACGCTCTTCCCTGGCACGGGCAAGGCCGTCGTGTCGCTCCTGCGCAGGCTCGGCTGCGACGTGGACTTCCCCGCCGCCCAGACCTGCTGCGGGCAGATGCACGTCAACACCGGCTACCGGGAGGAGGGCGTGCGGCTCGCGCGGCACTTCACCGAGGTCTTCGCCGGATATGACGCGGTCGTGGCGCCGTCGGGATCGTGCGCGGCCATGGTCCGCGAGCAGTACCCGAAGCTGGCCCGGCCGGGCAGCAGGGGAGCGGCGGCGATCGCCGAGGTCGCGCCGAAGGTGTACGAGCTGTCGGAGTTCCTGGTCGACGTCCTGAAGAAAGACGATGTAGGCGCATATTTCCCGCACCGGGTGACATATCACCCGACGTGCCACTCGCTCCGCGGCCTCCGCCTGGGTGACCGGCCGGCCAGGCTGCTGCGGAACGTCCGCGGGCTCGAGCTCGTGCCGCTGCCCGGCGCGGAGGAGTGCTGCGGCTTCGGCGGCACGTTCGCCGTCAAGAACCCGGCCGTCTCCGCCGCGATGGGCGCCGACAAGACCCGCAACATCCTGGACACGGGGGCCGAGGTGATCTGCGCGGCGGACAACTCGTGCCTGATGCACATAGGCGGCACCCTGAGCCGCCAGAGGACCGGGGTCAGGACGATGCACCTGGCCGAGATCCTCGCATCGACGGAGGAGGCCCAATGAGTGCGACGTTCCTCGGCATGCCCGGAAATTTCCCGAAAAACGCCTCGCAGGCCGTACAGAACTCCCAGCTCCGCTACAACCTCCGCAAAGCCACCCACACCATTCGCGGCAAGCGCGCCGGCGTCGTCGCCGAACTGCCCGACTGGCAGGAGCTGCGCGCGGCCGGCAAGGCCATCAAGGATCACACGCTCCGCAACCTCGACCGCTACCTCGTCATGATGGAGGAGGCGGTGACCAGGGCGGGCGGCACCGTCCACTGGGCCAGGGACGCCGCCGAGGCCAACCGCATCGTCACCGGCCTGGTGCGGGCCACGGGCGAGCGCGAGGTCGTCAAGGTCAAGTCGATGGCCACCCAGGAGATCGGGCTCAACGAGGCGCTGGCCGAGCAGGGCATCGCGGCGTACGAGACCGACCTCGCCGAGCTGATCGTCCAGCTCGGCGACGACTTCCCCAGCCACATCCTGGTCCCCGCGATCCACCGCAACCGGTCGGAGATCCGGGAGATCTTCCTCGACAAGATGCCCGAGGTCCCGGAGAACCTCACCGACGACCCACCCGCGCTGACCGAGGCGGCCCGGCTTCACCTGCGTGAACGCTTCCTCAGAAGCAAGGTCGCCATCTCCGGCGCGAACTTCATGGTGGCCGAGACCGGCACTCTCGTCGTGCTGGAGTCGGAGGGCAACGGCCGCATGTGCCTGACCCTCCCCGAGACGCTCATCAGCGTGGTGGGGATCGAGAAGCTCCTCCCCTCCTGGCGAGATCTCGAGGTGTTCCTCCAGCTCCTGCCGAGAAGCTCCACAGGCGAGCGGATGAATCCCTACACGAGCATGTGGACGGGCGCCGTCGAAGGCCAGGACTTCCACCTGGTCCTGCTCGACAACGGCCGCACCGACGTGCTCGCCGACGAGGTGGGCCGCCAGGCGCTGCGCTGCATCCGCTGCTCGGCCTGCCTGAACGTCTGCCCGGTCTACGAGCGCGCGGGCGGCCACGCCTACGGCTCGGTCTATCCCGGCCCGATCGGCGCGATCCTCACCCCGCAGCTCAGGGGCATGTCGTCCGAGCTCGACGCGTCGCTGCCGTTCGCCTCCAGCCTCTGCGGGGCCTGCTACGACGTCTGCCCGGTCGCCATCGACATCCCGGAGGTCCTGGTGGACCTGCGCTCCAAGGCCCCTCACGCGGCCGCCGAGCGGGCGGGCATGAAGGTCGCCGGCTGGATACTCAACGACCACGTACGGCTCGCCAGGGCCCAGCGCGCGGCCACCCGCCTGCGCGGGCTGCTGCCGAAACGGCTGCCGGGGCCGGCGTCGGCGTGGACGGACACCCGGGATCTCCCCGAGATCCCGGCCGAGTCCTTCAGGGACTGGTGGGAGCGAGGAGGGCCGGATGAGCGCGCGTGACGAGATCCTCGCCAGGATCGGCCGGGCCGTGGCGGGCGCGGAGGACGTCCAGATCCCGCGCGGCTACCGCACGACCCAGCGGGTGGACGATCTCGTGGGGCTGTTCGCCGAGCGCGTCGACGACTACCGCGCGATCGTGCACGTCATCCCCGAAGGGGATGTGCCCGGCAGGATCGACGAGCTCGCCGGCGACCGGCGGATGATCGTCCCCGACGGCTTCGACCGCGCGGGCGGCTGGACCGACCTCGGCACGGCCGACGGCGTGGTCACCGGGTGCGCCGTGGCCATCGCGGAGACGGGCACGATCGTCCTCGACCACGGCCCCGGGCAGGGAACGAGAGCGCAGACGCTCATCCCCGACTACCACCTGTGCGTGGTGCGGGCCGGCCAGATCGTGGCCGGCGTGCCGGAGGCCGTCGCCCGGCTCGACCCGTCGCGCCCGCTCACCTGGATCAGCGGCCCCTCGGCCACCAGCGACATCGAGCTCAACCGGGTCGAAGGCGTGCACGGCCCCAGAACGCTCGAAGTGATCATCAGTACCTGAGCACGGCCGCCACGTCGGCGACCGCGTCGGTGAACCACAGCTCCGCGTCCGTCATCGCGGTGGCCCTGACCAGCGCGGAGTCGGAGCGCTCCCGTACGGGCTCGGGCACGCCCCAGCGCCGCAGCTCGTCCGGGTCGGTGGCGAGCTGGGTGCCGCCCTCGCCGATCCAGACCGGCTTCGGCAGCTCGCCGGGCGTGAGCACGGCCTGCACCCGGCCCTCGCGCAGGGCGTGCGCGACCCTCGCCATCCCGGTCGGCCCGTCCGTCTCCTGGTGACGTTCCAGCAGTTCGGCCCGCTTGCGGTCGAGCCAGCCGTCCAGCGCCCGCTCCACGTCCTCCTCGAACTGGCCGTGGTTGGAGCGGCTGCCGTGCTCGACCATCAGCACCCTGTCGGCGGTCTTGGTGCCGAGGTGCTGCAGCAGGTACGAGCGCGACTTGGCCTCGCCCGCCACCAGGATCAGCTCGGGACCGATGCGGCGCGCCTGCTCGTCGACCTCCTGCGCGACGGCCACGGCGTTCTTCTCCCAGGTCTCGTCCACCGCCCGCTCATAGCGCTTCTGCGACCAGCCGCCCTGAGAGGTCTTCTGCAGCGGCCACGAGGCCGCCTCCACGACGGTCCTGCGCGGCGACCCGGCGCCGAACACCGTCACCTCCGCCCCCGCGTGGTCCACGATCACCCGGATGTGCGGCACGTTCTCGCCACGCCGCGCCAGCATGGGCGTGACGCACGGCAGCGGCGACCACAGAGCCGTCAGGGGAGGCGGCTCCGCCAAGGGCTCGGCCAGCACCACGTCTCCGTGGGCGGCGAACAGCGCCCGGCCCGGCGTGGCCAGGCGTGCCTCCTCCTCCAGGGCGTCCAGGGTGGCCTTGCGGCTCTCGCCGTTCATCTCCAGCCGGTCGCGCAGGCTGCGCCACTGGGCCTTGCGCTCGGGGATGGTGAACGCGCCCAGGTAGACCGAGGCGTACGGGCCTTTCCGCTCGTACAGCGGGCGGATGAGGTCGAGCCGCACGTCACCACCTCCGCTTTTCCACGCCGAGCCCGAGCGCCTCCGCCACCTCCGCCACATTCGTGAAGCGGCGCTCCGGAAGGGAGTCCACCATGTCGGCCACCTGGTCCGGCGCGTCCACACGTGCGACGTGCCGCGCCAGGTCCTGCCTCGACGCGGGCCAGTGCGCGTCGCTCAGCCACTTGGCAAGATCGCTGCGGACGTCGACCCCCCGTTGCGTGATGCCCTCCGGGGTGCCGGGCTCGTGTCCTGGCGGGTACGACTGCGACTCCTCGCCGGGTGCGGGCATGGCCTCGGGCTCCTTCCACTCCTCGGCGTGCGTCGTGCCACCGCCGCGGATCATGCCCTCGGTCTCGTGCTTCTGCTCTTCGTCCAGCCGGGGACCGTGCTTGTCGCTCCCACGTTCCATGGTTCTCTCACTCCTCTCAACTGCGCCCCTACCCCTGCTTTCGTGGGCAAACATCGCGAGTGTGTACCCTGCCGAGGGTGTTCGATCCCGACGTGAGCATCGCCACGGAACGGCTGACGCTGCGGCCGTTCGGCCTCCAGGACGCCGCGCGGATCCGTGCCATCGTCAAGTCGCACTCCCGGTTCCTGCCGCCGGGCGCGCCCGACAGGGCCTCCGGCGTCCCCGCCTGGCTGGCCAGGGGCGTGCACGAGCTGCGCCGCTCGGGGCAGGGCATCCACCTGGCGATGATCGACGCCGAGGGCCTCGTCGTGGGCGCCATCAGCCTGTTCAAGACCTCGTGGAGCGCCGGCACGACCGAGGTCGGCTACGGGGTCCACCCGCTCTACCGCGGTCGTGGCCTCGCCACGGAGGCCGTACGCGCGCTGGTGGCCTGGACCTTCGAGGCCACCGCACTGCGCAGGATCGACCTGACCGCCGACATCGACAACATCGCCTCGCTCCGCGTGGCCCAGAAAACGGGCTTCACCTGGGAAGGCGTGCTGCGTGCCGCGGTGCTGGACGACGACGGCCCGCACGACCTCGTCATGTTCGGCCTGCTGCGCGAAGACCGCCGCATCCCCTCCGACACCCTGCCCAGGACGGAGCTGCGCACGGAACGGCTGCTGCTCAGGCCGCCCGCCACCGGCGACGTCCCCGACCTGGCCGTCACGGCCGCCGACCCGGTCACCCAGGCCAGGACGGGCGTGCCGCGCGGCTACACCGAAGAGCACGCGCGGGAGTTCATCGACTTCTGCGAGCGCACCCGGATCAGGGGCGCGGGCATCGCCTGGACCGCGGTGGAGCAGGAGACCGGCCGCTACGCCGCGACCGTGGACCTCAGAGACGTCGACTGGTCCCACCGGACCGCGGAGATCGGCTACATGACCGCCCCCCGGGCGCGGGGCCTGGGGTACGCGGGCGAGGCCGTGCTCGCGATCGCGCGCTGGCTGTTCGAGCAGCACGGCTTCAACCGGCTCCAGCTGCGCGTGGCCGTGCCGAACACCGCCTCCCAGCGCGTGGCGGAGAAGGCCGGCTTCGTCCGCGAGGGCGTCGCCCGCGCCTCGCTCGGCGGCGACGACCTGGTGGTCTACAGCCTCATCCCGTCCGACCTGGCCTGAATGCACACCGCACTTTCCCTTCCACCCTTTGTGAAACCACCCGGTAGCCGTCACCCTTGAGATGAGGGACGGTGAGGCGTGATGATCACGGTGGTCGGCTGGGACGGATCGGAGCTCTCCCCCAGGGCGGCGGAGAAACTGCGCGAGGCCCGGCTCGTCATAGGACCCGACGCCATCCTGGGGCAGCTCAAGCTCTCCGCGCCGGCCGTGTCCGACGGCTCGCTGCTGGAGACCCTCGACGACCATCTCGAACACGGCGAAGGGCCCGTGGTCGTGCTTGCGGAGGGCGATCCCGGCTTCTTCGGCGTCGTACGCACCCTGCGGGCCCACGGCGCCAAGCCGGCCGTGTTGCCGGCGATGTCGCTGGTCACCCGGGCCTTCGCCTGCGCCGGGCTCAACTGGGAGGACGCGCTCGTCGTCGCCCCGTCCGGGCCTGCCGAGCTCGGCCGCGTCGTCAACGCCTGCCGCGCCCACCCGAAGGTGGCGCTGCTCGTGGCCCCCGGCGTCGGTCCCGGCGAGGTCGCCAGGGAACTGGCGCCCACCACGCCGCGCGCGCTCCTGGTGTGCGAGAACCTCGGCGGGCCCGACGAGCGCGTCACCCACAGCCGCATGGGGGAGGCCACGACCCGGCCGTGGAAGGACCCCGACGTGGTGCTCGTCGTCGACCCGCTCCACCAGCCCAAGGAGCCGAGCTGGGTCGCGGGGGCGCGGCCCGGGCCGGCCGAGTGGGCGCTGCCGTTCGAGGGCGCGCTGCCCGCGCAGGCCAGGGCGTACATCCTGGCCAAGCTCGGCCCCCGCCTCGGCGACCTGGTCTGGGACGTGGGCGCGGGCGCCGGCGAGATCGCCGTCGAGTGCGCCAGGCTGGGCGCGGCCGTCGTGGCCGTCGAACGCGACGAGGAGTCGTGCGCCAGGCTGCGCGCCAACGTGCTCGAACACGGCGTCAAAGTGGCCCTGACCAGGGGACAGGCGCCGCCGGCGCTGGAGCCGCTACCCGATCCCGACGCCGTCTACGTGGGCGGCGGCGGCCCCGACGTCATCGTCGCCTGCGCCGCCCGGGGCCCCCGCTCGCTCGTGTGCGTGGTCAGGAAGTTCGAGCAGGTGCCCGCCGTGCTCGGCCGCCTGCGCGAGCAGGGCTACCGCGGCGAGGGCACCCAGATCCTGGCCTCGACGCTCACCCACGATCCCGACGGATCGCACCACCTGACCGCCGCCGAGCCGGTTTTCGTCGTGCACGCGACACCCGCGCACACAACGTGACCTGTTCCCTACCGCTGTGCATCGGTTATCCTCGCGTGACTTTGTCTAGCGCACCGGAGAATCCCTCACAATGAAGCCGCCGCTCCTGCTGATCGGGCAGGGCTCACAGGATGACGCCTACGCCGCGGAGTTCGGCAGGTTCGTACACCGGCTCCGCTGCCGCCTCGACCAGACGGGCGCCGACGTCTCGGGCGGCTACCTCGAGCGCGCCACGCCCAGGCTGAGCGACTCCGTCGCCTCGCTGGTCGCCAGGGGGCACCACCGGCTCGTGGCGCTGCCGCTGAGCCTCAGCAGGGTGAGCGACGACTTCTCCGCCGCGATGGCCCGTGAGCAGCAGCGCCACCCCACGCTGATGTACGACCCCGGCCGTCCCCTCGGCCCCGACCCCCGCGTGCTCGCGCTGCTGGCCGAGCGGCTCAACGACGCCGCCACCGAGATCTCCAGGCCGCGCGCGCTCGAACTGGCGGGCGCCAGGCCGAGGCTGCGGGCCGTCGACTCGCTGCCCGCCGAGGAGTACCACGCGCACGTCGAGCCGGGTGACACCGCTGTCGTCCTGGTCGGTGAGGGCTCGACCGACGCGGCCGCCAACGCCGAGATCCACCGGGTCTCGCGGCTGTTCTGGGAGACGCACGCCTACGACTTCATGACGGTCGAGACCGCGTTCGTGTCCGTCACCCCGCCCGGGGTGCCCGGCGGGCTCGAGCGCTGCCGCCGTCTGGGGGCCAAGCGGGTGATCGTGGTGCCCTACCTGCTGTTCGCCGGCGGCCTGCTGGAGCGCGTGTGGGCGCAGGCGCTGGCGTACGGTGCGGGGCACCCCGATCTCGACATCCGCTGCGCCGAGGTGATCGGCGACTGTGAGATTCTGGCGGACGTCGTGATCGACCGATACGAGGAAGCACTCCAGCTCGTCCCGTGACCCGCCGGTCCACGGCCCTTTGACCTAGGTTCACCCCTCCAGCTCGTCCCCGCTCCCGGAGGTCCACTCCAGCTCGTCTTTTGACCCGGAGGTTGCCGTGCTCGCAGAGACGCTCGCCGCGATCCGCCCCGCCGACCAGCGGGCACTCGCCGAGGCCCGCGCCCACCAGGACCGCCTCACCAAGCCCCGCGGCTCGCTCGGCGAGCTGGAGGACGTCGCGATCCGGCTCGCCGGCGCGGCGGGCGCCTGCCCGCCGCCCATGCCCGCACCCGCGGCGCTGGCCATCTTCGCCGCCGACCACGGCGTGCACGCCCGCGGCGTCTCCCCGTGGCCGCAGGAGGTCACGGTGCAGATGGTCGCCAACTTTCTCTCCGGAGGCGCGGTCGCCAACGCCTTCGCCGCCCAGGCGGGTGTGCCGGTGACGGTGGTCGACGTCGGGGTCGCGGCCGACCTGCCCGACGCGCCCGACCTCGTCAAGCGCAAGATCGCGTACGGCACCGCGGACCTGTCCCGAGGGCCCGCGATGACCGTCGACCAGGCCGTCAGGGCGCTGGAGGCCGGCATCGTCGTGGCCAGGAGCCTGGTGGCCGAGGGTGCGCGCTGCCTGATCGCCGGCGACATGGGCATCGCCAACACCACGGCCTCGGCGGCCCTCGTCTCCGTCTTCACCGGCAAGGACCCTGCCGAGGTGACCGGCAGGGGCACCGGGATCGACGACGGGACCCACGAGCGCAAGGTCGCCATCGTCCGCGAGGCGCTGCACGTCAACGGCCTGTCGCACGAGGAGCCCCAGCCCGCCGCAGGCTCGTCGCCCAGCGAGGCGCTGCGGGCCCTCGCCGCCGTCGGCGGGTTCGAGCACGCCGCCATCGCGGGCTTCATCCTGTACGGCGCGGCGGCCCGCGTGCCGGTGATCCTCGACGGCGTGATCGCGGGCGCGGGGGCCCTCGTGGCGGCCGCGCTCGATCCCGCCGCCACCGACCACTGCGTCGCCGGGCACCGCTCCGCCGAGCCAGGCCACGCCGCCACGCTCGACCACCTCCGCCTGCGCCCCCTGATAGACCTGGAAATGCGGCTCGGCGAGGGCACCGGCGCGCTGCTCGCGCATCCCATGATCTGCGCGGCCGTGCGGATGATGCACGACGTGGCCACGTTCGACGCGGCAGGGGTGACCGAGAAGCCCGTGTGACACCTGGAGGTGTGAGCTTGTCCCGCTACGGCCCCATGTACGGCCCCGACATCACGTTTCTCGGCGTCGACCGCTGCGACGTGGCCGATCCGGCGAGCTACGAAGGCGCCGACGTGGTCATCGTCGGCGCCCCGTTCGACGGGGGCACCTCCAACCGCCCCGGCGCCAGGTTCGGGCCGATGGCGCTGCGCCAGGCCTGCTATCTGCCGCACGACGGCTCCAGGCCCAGCCTGGCGCTGCGCGTCGACGCCCTGCGCGACCTGCGGGTGCTGGACGCGGGCGACGTCGAGTGTTACTCGGGCGACGTGGAGGGTTCGCTGGCCGCGATCGAGGAGGCGGTGCACCGCGTCGCCGCCTCGGGCGCCGTCCCGTTGGTGCTCGGCGGTGACCACACGGTCGCGCTGCCCGACGCCAGGGGCACCGCCAGGGCGTACGCGCCCGGCCGTACGTCGATGATCCACTTCGACGCGCACGCCGACACGGGGAACATCTCGTTCGGCCACCTGTACGGCCACGGCCAGCCGATGCGGCGCCTCATCGAGTCCGGCGCCATCAGGGGCGACAGGTTCCTGCAGCTCGGGCTGCGCGGCTACTGGCCGGAGCCGGAGACGCTGGACTGGATGGCCGCCCGGAGCATGCGTTCGTACGAGATGACCGAGATCGTCGCCCGAGGGCTCGAAGAATGCCTCACGGAGTCGTTCCAGATCGCGCTCGACGGCTGCGACCAGGTCTTCCTGTCCGTCGACATCGACGTGTGCGACCCGGGTCACGCGCCCGGCACCGGCACGCCCGAGCCCGGCGGGCTGACGGCCAGGCAGCTCCTCGACGCGGTCCGCAGGATCTGTTACGAGCTGCCCGTGGCGGGGATGGAGGTGGTGGAGGTGGCGCCCCCGTACGACCACGCCGACATCACCGCCTACCTCGGTAACCGGGTTATCCTTGAGGCCTTGTCAGCGATGGCCAGACGCCGCAAGGACGATCAGGGCGGGCCGCGCTGGGATCCCCGTCAGCCGCTCCTTGACGGTCGTTAGCCCGCGCGCAGCACTTCGACGCAGAGACAGCCGGTAGGTTTTACCTCCTAACACAACCTTCGCGAATGGGAGATTCCCCCCATGGGTCCCTACCTCCTCGGCCTGCGGCTTTCCGGCCGCCGGGTCCTCGTGGTGGGCGGCGGGCGCGTCGCGCAGCGGCGGGTCCCCGCGCTGCTGGAGGCCGGCGCGGAGGTCACGGTCGTGTCGCCGGGCGTGACCCCGGCTCTCGACGACCTCATCGCCACGGGCAGGATCACCTGGCACGCCCGGCCCTACGAAGTCGGCGACTGCGACGGAGCCTGGCTCGTGCAGGCCTGCACCGACGACAGAGCGGTCAACACGGCGGTCGCCGCCGAGGCCGAGGCCAAGCGCGTGTGGTGCGTGCGGGCCGACGACAAGGACTCCTCCGCCGCCTGGACCCCGGCGACGGGCCGCGTCGACGAGATCAGCGTGGCCGTCACCGCGGGCGGCGATCCGCGCAGGGCCGCCGGCATCAGAGACGCCGTCGTCGGCGCGCTGCGCGACGGCACGGTCGACGCCCGGCGCAACCGCACCAAACCCGTCGGCGTCGCCCTGGTCGGCGGCGGGCCCGGCGACCCCGGCCTGATCACCGTGCGCGGCCGCCAATTGCTCGCGCAGGCCGACGTGGTGGTGGCCGACCGGCTCGCGCCCCGCGCCCTGCTCGACGAGCTCGCCCCCGACGTCGAGCTGATCGACGCGGCCAAGGTCCCCTACGGCAGGGCGTTGTCCCAGGAGACGATCAGCGAGATGCTGGTCGACCGCGCCCGGCAGGGCAAGTTCGTGGTCCGGCTCAAGGGCGGCGACCCGTTCGTGTTCGGGCGCGGCGGCGAGGAGATGATCGCCTGCGCCCACGCGGGCATCCCCGTGCTGGTGGTGCCGGGCATCACGAGCGCCGTCGCGGTCCCCGCCGCGGCCGGCGTGCCGGTCACGCATCGAGGCGTCAGCCAGGAGTTCCACGTGATCTCCGTGCACGTGGCGCCCGACGATCCCAGGTCCACCGTCGACTGGCCCGCGATGGCCCGTTCGCAGGGCACTCTGGTGCTGCTGATGGCCGTCGAGCGGCTCGCGAAAGTGGCCGAGGCACTCGTTCGAGACGGACGTGCCCCGGAGACTCCCGTAATGGTGGTGCAGGACGGTACCCTTCCGACCCAGCGGGCGGTCACCGCTTCGCTTTCCACCGTGGCCGACCGCGTGTCCGCGGCTGGGATCCGCCCGCCGGCGATCGTCGTCGTCGGTGACGTCGTGAGGGTCGGCCAGGAGGTCGAGATGGTTCGAGCGGAGCGCTTGCCGTGAACACGGCCATGGATGACGGGCGGCAAGAGTCACCCGGGGAGCAGACGATGAGCTTCCACCCGGTGACTGACGATGACCTCGACGAGGTCCGGGACGACAGCGCCCCGGAGAGAGCGCGAGAGGAGCCGGAGGCGGTGGACGGACGCGCACGTGAGCCGTCGGCCTCGCAGAAGCCTGCGGCGGCCGAGAATCCCTCCATCGCGCTCGAGCCCGCCGAGGAGCCGTCAGGGCGGCAGTCCCTGTTCGAGAAGCCGGCCGCGCTGCGCGCCCCTTCGGCTCCCGACGACTCCGGCGCCGCCGAACGCCCCTCCCTCTTCGTCAAGCCCGCCTCTCTCGGCGGCCCGGGCCCGCGCAAGACCCCCCATGACGGCCCTTCCAGCCGCGGACCTGCCGCCCGTGAGGAGCAGCCCGCGGACGAGGGGCCTCCGGCCGTCGGCGGCCTGTTCACGCGCAAGCCCGCCGCCCGACCCGGGCCCGGCGCCGGTTCCGGCTCTCAGCCGGGTTACGGGCAGGGAGCCCGTTCCGCGCCTGACGACGGCTCCGTGCCCTCTGACCCTTCCGCGCCTGACGCCGATCCCGGGCTCGAGGCCGGTGCCGAGCCTGGAGCCGGATCCGAATCCGCGGCGCAGGACGAGCCACCCGCGCGCCCCAGCCTCTTCGCGCGCAGGCCTGCCGTCCGGGGCAGACCGGGAGTCAGGGGCACACCCCCCGCACGCGCTGCCGCCGGTGACACGGAGGCGGAGGGGCCGGGCGGCGAAGGCCCGGGCCCGTCGAAGCGCGCGGTCACCACGGAACGTGCCACCAGAGAGTCACTCACCGAGGCGGCAGCCCGAGACGAAGCGGCAGCACAAGCCCGCGATGGGGAATCTCCCGGCGGGCAGCCCGCCGACGACCCCGTCGGGCTGCAACGCGCCGACGCGAAGTCCGCCGGCGGGAGGCTCGGCGACGAGGAGCGCGTCAGCGGGAAGCCCGACAACGACGAGCCCGCTGGCCAGGAGTCTGTGCACGAGGAGCCCGTCGGGGGGCAGCCTGCTGACGAAGAGCTCGCCGGCGAGCAGACCGCCGGCGAGTCGCCGGCCGACGAGCCGGAGCCTCAGGCCGGCGACTCTTCCAGGAAGGCGAAGCGCCCGGCAACGACCGACGACCCCGCGAAGCCCGGTGCCTCAGTGGCGGGTGACGAGCCAGCAGCGGTCGACGATCCGGAGCCGACCGCTGAGGCGGCGATGATCGGTGACGCGGGGTCGCGCGGGTCAGGCGAGTCCGACGCCGCCGGTGACGACGAGGCCGTCGGTGAGATCGAGCAGGCCGGTGCTCAGGAAGCGGGCGGGCAGGCGGCCGGTGAGGAGTTGCCGGCGGAGGCGGCCGAGGCGCTCACGAACGCGCTCGACACGCTCCGCGAGAGCGTCGCCGACCTGCACTTCGGGCTCGATCTGCCAGGCGTGGAGGAGGCCAGGCAGGCACAGGCCGATCTGCTGGCCCAGCTCGAGGGCTACGTGCTGCCCCGGGTCAAGACCAGCGCCGCCCCGGCGCTCATCGTGGTCGCGGGTTCGACCGGCGCCGGCAAGTCCACCCTGGTCAACACGCTCGCCGAGAAGACCGTCTCGCGCACCGGCGTACGCCGCCCGACCACCGGCACCCCCGTCCTGGCCTGCCACCCGGACGACCGCGCGTGGTTCGCGGAGGGCGAGTTGCTCGGCGGTCTGCAGCGTCTCGACGCGCCCACGCCCGACGCCGGGCCGGGCAGCCTGGTCGTCGTCTCGACCGAGAAGCTCCCTCAGGGCGTCGCGCTGCTCGACACCCCCGACATCGACTCGGTCGTGGAGGAGCACCACGACATCGCGCACCGCATGCTCGACGCCGCCGACCTGTGGATCTTCGTGACCACGGCGGCCCGCTACGCCGACGCCCCGGCCTGGAATCTCCTGCGCCTGGCCAAGGAGCGGGGCGCCCGGCTCGCCATCGTGCTGTCGCGCGTGCAGCCTCGGTCCGCCGACGTCGTGCTCAAGCACTTCGTCCGCATGCTCACCGAATACGGCATGGGCGACATCGACAGGTTCGTCATCAACGAGGCGAAGGTGGCGGACGGCAGGTTGCCCGACAGCGAGGTCACCGAGCTGCGGCTGTGGCTGGCCGAGCTCTCCGTCGACGAGGATCGCCGGACGCAGGCCGTACACGAGACGCTCAACGGCGTGCTGGACAGCTTCCGCACCCGCGTACCCGCGCTGGCCAAGCATCTGGAGGGACAGGTCGCGTTCAGGACCGAGCTGCGCAGCGACGTGGAGGCGGCCTTCCGCGGCGCGTTGACGGAGATCGACAAGGCGTACAAGAACGGCTCGCTGCTGCACGGCGAGGTGCTGGCACGATGGCAGGACTTCGCCGGTTCAGGCGACCTCATGCGCTCGCTGCAGCTGCGCGGGCGCGGAAAGGCGGCCAAGCAGGCGCCCGAGCGCGTGCTGGCGTTCAAGGCGGCGATCCGCACGGGCCTCGAGTCGGTGATCGTCGCCGCCGCCCACCGGGCCTCCGAGGAGGTGGTGGCGCGATGGCGGCACCGTTCTGAGCTGGGCGCCAAGATCTCGGAGGGCCTCGACAGCCCCTCTGACAACCTCATCCGCCACACGGGCCGTGCCATCGCCTCCTGGCAGGATCACCTGGGCGAGCTCGTACGCACGGAGGGTGTGGCCAAGCGGTCGGTGTCGAAGCTGGTCTCGTTCGACCCCGACTCGCTCGCCCTGATCTTCATGGTCGCGATGTTCAGCGGGAGCAACGGCGAGGGCGTGCCGCATCGGCTGGTCAACGCCCTGCTCGGTGCCGAGTCCCTGCGCGGCATCGGCGCGAAGGCGCTCAGCGACCTGCGCACCAGGATCAGCATGCTGTTCGACGAGGAAGCCATGCGTTACGTGAAAGCGCTCGACTCCGCGGGCATCCCCGACGAGTCCGTCGCAACCCGCCTCTACCAGGCAACGTACAACCTCGAGGTCGCTCGATGACCACCACCACGACCACCAGGCCGGGGCTTGCTCCGCGGTTGACCGCGCTCACCAAGGTGGTGGAGCTGGGCCCGGGGCGGCTGGACAAGAAGCTGCTCGACGAGGCGAGCGGGGTGCTCCTTCGGGCCGGAGACCGGCTCAAGCTGTCGTCCGAGCACACCGTCGTCGCCCTCGCGGGCGGCACGGGCAGCGGCAAGTCGTCGTTGTTCAACGCGATCTCCGGGCTTGAGCTTTCGCCCACCGGCGTACGCCGGCCGACCACCGCCCGCACCCACGCCTGCGTGTGGGGGCTGGAGGGTGCCGGGCCGCTGCTCGACTGGCTGCAGATCCAGTGGCGGCACCGCTTCTCCCGCGCCAGTGCCCTCGACAAGGGCGACAGCCAACTGCACGGGCTCATCCTGCTCGACCTGCCCGACCACGACTCCATCAGGGCGCTCACCGACACCGAGGCCGACCGGCTCATCGGGCTGGCCGACCTCGTGGTGTGGGTGCTCGACCCGCAGAAATACGCCGACGCCTCCACACACCGGCGCTACGTCACAGACCTGGCGGGACACGACGCGGTCACCGTGTTCGCGCTCAACCAGGCCGACCGGCTCACCACCGAAGAGCTGGCCGAGCTGGTCATCGACCTCAACGACCTGCTGCGCCGCGAAGGCGTCGACCACCCCAGCGTCGTTCCCACCTCGGCGGTCACCGGGCGGGGCGTCGAAAGCCTCAAGAGCGTCATAGCGACCGCAGTCTCCCGGCGGCGCGCCGCCATCCAGAAGCTCGAGGCCGACCTGCACCGCCTGGAGCAGCGCCTCGGCGAGGCCATGCCGCTCGGCGAGGCGCTCTCCGCGCCGTCGTCGGTCGACGAGGCCCGCCGGATGGGGCTGACCGACGCGCTCTGCGACGCCGTGGGCGTGCCCGCCGTGGGTGAGGCCATGGAAAACGTGTACGCGGAGCGGTCCGGCCAGTGGGTCGGGTGGCCGTACCCTCGGTGGTTCGCGAAGCTGCGCCCCGATCCGCTGAAGGCCCTGCGCCTGGAGGACGTGAGCGCGGAGATCCGCGGCATCACGACCGGTTCCGTGAGCGCCCAGTCCGCCGAGGTCGCCAACGCCGTGCAGGCGCTCGCCGACGGGCTCTCCGCCGGGATGCATCCGGTGTGGCGCTCCGCGGTGCACCAGGCCGCCAGGTCGCGCTCCGGCCAGCTCCCGCAGGCGCTGACCGAGGACCTCACGGAGGTGGCGCCGCAGCTCGACCGGATACCCGGCTGGTGGCGCGCGCTCAAGGTGTGGCAGTACACCCTGGTGGGGGTGTTCGTGGCCGGGGTGGTCTGGCTGGTGGCCGGGCTGCTCATGCCGGGACAGCTGCCTCCGCAGCTGGAACTGCTCGGCGAGGGCGCGGCGCTCCCCTGGGTGGGGCTGATGATGGCCTCGGTGCTGGGGCTGGGAGCGCTGTCGGGCATCGCCGCCCGCAACTTCGTCGAGCTGGGCGCGTCCCGGGAGCGCGAGCGGCTGGAGCGGGAGATGAGGCGCAGGGTGGCCGCCGTGTCCGCGACGATGGTGGTGGAGCCGGTCGAGCGGGAGCTGGGCCGCCATCACTCCTTCTTCACCGCGCTGCGGGACTTGTCGGTCTGACCCTCCGTCCACAGGCTCTCCCGCCGCCCTTCCCCCTGTCCACAGAACCGCGTTCCGTACGCCGCCGCCACGCCTCCCCACGGCACGCTGGGCCCCAGATCGCGGGCACCCGGCCCGCCACATGGGGAGGCATAGGGATGAATGACATCTACGTCACGCTGACCGGAAACGTCGCAGCAGAGCCGAGGCAATACAGCTTCGACGAAGGCACCAAGGTCACCTCGTTGCGGGTGCTCACATCACACCGCTACTTCGACAGGAAGACGGGCCAGTGGACAGACGGTGAGAAGGTCTGCTTCACGGTTCGCTGCTGGCGTGCCCTGGGAGACAACGTCGCAGCCTCCATCCGCGCCGGCCAGCCCGTGGTGGTGTCGGGCAAGCTGCGCATCCGCGAGTTCGGCGCGGAGGGCGACCGGCGCTTCATGCCCGAGATCGAGGCCAGCGCGGTCGGACACGACCTGCGCTGGGGCACCGGCGTCTTCGCCAAGCCGGAGCGCGGTGGCGGGCTCGGCTCGATGAGCAAGGAGATGCGCGAGCGCCTGGACGAGGAGACCAGCGACTGGGCCATGGGCTCGCGCCCCTTCCGGCCTCTGTCCCGCCCCGAGCCCACCCCGGAAACCGACACCACCGGCGCCGTCACTCCGTCCAAGGGCGACACCACCGGAGTTTCCGCTCAGTCGAAGGGCGGCACGGTTCGCATCCTCGGGGCCGAAGCCGACCGGTCCGCCACCGGAGACGAGCGCTCTGACGACGAGGAGCACCAGGTGAAGCTGGAGGAACGCGCGGCTGCCTAGGCCCGCGCGCAGGGGGCATCGACGCCGCCCGATGCCCCCTGCCCAGCACACCCGGCACCGCCGCGCCCAGGGGCTGAGCGTTGCCCGTGGGCGGCTCGGAGGGGGTCTTCGAGGGGTGTGCACCGATGGTGGGCCCGGAAAGGCGGGGGTGCGGGGTGTCGCCGGGAGACCGGTCGGGCGGTTTCCGCATGCCACGGGGACGGCAGGGAGGAGATGGATCACACGCTGGGAGAGCAGGCAGGGGTGGCTTGAGCGGAGGGGGAGGGGGCACCGGCGTGGCCCGAACTGGCACCCCGAGGGCGGCCGATGGAGTGTAGCTCTGATCAGGTGGTCAAGGCACCTGATAGGTCCAGGTCACGCCCCGCACCATGGCTGCTCCTTTCCAGCACGGCTCCACAACACCGCCCGCTCATGGACTGAGCGGGAGTTGGGTCCATATCAACGTATCGGTTCCCATCGCGCAACGCACACTCCGCAATTATTGTGTTACACATCGTTAGTTAGGGAGGAGATGCGATGGCGGCGACTGGTCACGCCTCGATCAAGTCTCATGACGGTGTGTCAACACTCGCTGGTCGATGGCCGTTGCTTGGGCAACGCCGCCCGCTTGTGATCTATCTGTGCGCGATCGTCGGTCTCGATCTCATCGCGATGGTGGTGCTCGGGGCGTCCACCTCGTTGCGGTGGCGGGATCTGCTGATGTTCTGCGCCCTCATGGGGTGCGGCGCGGTGTGCATCGAGGCGACCAGACGTCTCGGCATGCCCGCCGGAGTCGCGCGAGACCTGCTGTCCGCCTGGTGGCTGCCCGTGGCGCTGCTGCTGCCGCCGGTCTACGCCCTCTTCTCGCCCATCGTGCTGCAGATCCTGCTGCAGGTGCGCGTGAAGGCGACGGTGCTCTATCGGCGGGTGTTCAGCTCGGCCGCCATCGGCCTGGCAGGGTGTGTGGCCTCCCTGGCTTTCCACCATGTCGTCGACGACCCGTGGGCTCTGTCGCAGGGCGACGGCGGGCCGATCTTCTACGCGGTGGCGGCGGCCGCGCTCTTCTCGCTGCTCAACATCTCCCTGATCGCGATCGCCGCGCACACCGCCGACCCCGAGACACCCTGGCGCGAGGTGTTGTGGAACAAGGAGAGCCTGCTGCTCGACATCGTCGAGCTCTGCCTGGGCGTCACGGTGTCGATCGGCTGCGGCGTCAACCTGGTGCTGCTGCTCCTCGCGCTGCCGCCGGTGGTGCTGCTGCAGCGCAGCCTCCTGCACGCCCAGCTCCAGGCCGCCGCCCGCACCGACGCCAAGACCGGTCTGCTCAACGCGGCCGCCTGGCAGCGCGAGGCCGACACCGAGATCGTCCGGGCGCGCCGCACCGGCGACACCCTGGCGCTTCTGATCATCGACATCGACCATTTCAAGCGTGTCAACGACGCCCATGGCCACCTGGTGGGCGATCAGGTGCTGGTGGGGCTGGCGGCCACGCTCCGCAGCCAGCTGCGCGACTACGACGTGGTGGGCCGGTTCGGCGGTGAGGAGTTCGTCGTGCTCCTGCCCGGAGCCGACGTCCACGAGGCGCGCCGGGTCGCCGAGCGCCTGCGCACTCGCATCGCCCAGATGGCTGTTCCCGCCGACGACGCCCTGATCAGAGTCACCATCTCGGTCGGCGTCGCGTTGATGAGCGTGCACGGCGACGAGCTGATCGAGCTGCTGGCCGCCGCAGACCTGGCCCTCTACCGAGCCAAGGAGCTCGGCCGTGACCGCGTCTGCGTCCCCGTCGTCCAGCCGCCCCCACGACCGCTCCCCGACGACCCCGCCCCGTGATCGCCGTTCCGGGCCGGTTGGTGGTGTGCTCTCGTTCGAGATCAGGCGTGCCGCCGCCCGGTCACAGCGCGGGCACGGAGCACATCACCCCGGCCGGTCTCGGCGAGCACGCGAAGGTGATGGCCGCTCTGCTCCCCGGGCTGATCGACGTGGTCTCCGAGCACATCACCGCGGCCCACTTCCCCGGGGACGCCTCCACGATCGTCTCGGCGGCGGTGATCCTCGACGACGTCATCGACACCATCCGGGCGAACGGCCTGGACGACGGCGTGCTCAGCGCTGGGCGGGCCGCCGTTCAACGGGCGATCGACGCCGGGCACGGGTCAGCCGGATTCTCGCGCCTCGCCGTGCTCTCCTAGGTGCCCGCCCGCGTGGATACGGTCGGAGGCCCGACGGAGGGGAGCGGCGGAAGCCTGGGCCAGGAGCCCCTAAGCTAGAGAACATGCCGGAGTACATCTACACGCTGCAGCGCGTGCGCAAGGCGCACGGCGACAAGGTTGTCCTTGACGACGTCACCCTGTCGTTCCTGCCCGGAGCCAAGATCGGTGTCCTGGGGCCGAACGGCACCGGGAAGTCGACGCTGCTCCGGATGATGGCCGGCCTGGAGCAGCCGTCCAACGGCGAGGCGAAGCTCATGCCCGGCTTCTCGGTGGGCATGCTCCAGCAGGAGCCGCCGCTCAACGAGGAGAAGACCGTCCTCGGCAACGTGCAGGAGGGCGTCGCGGAGACGATGGCGATGCTCCAGCGCTACAACGAGATCGCCGAGCAGATGGCCACCGACTACAGCGACGAGCTGCTGGAGGAGATGGGCAAGCTCCAGGACCAGTTGGAGCACCGCAACGCCTGGGATCTCGACAGCCAGCTCGAGCAGGCGATGGACGCCCTGCGCTGCCCGCCGCCCGACGCCGACGTGACCAAGCTGTCCGGTGGCGAGCGCCGCCGGGTCGCGCTGTGCAAGCTGCTGCTCGAGGCGCCCGACCTGCTGCTGCTCGACGAGCCCACCAACCACCTCGACGCCGAGAGCGTGCAGTGGCTGGAGCAGCACCTGGAGAAATACGCGGGCACCGTGCTGGCCGTCACCCACGACCGCTACTTCCTGGACAACGTCGCCGGCTGGATCCTCGAGCTCGACCGGGGCCGCGCCTTCGCCTACGAGGGCAACTACTCCACCTACCTGGAGGCCAAGGCCCAGCGGCTCAAGGTCGAAGGGCAGAAGGACGTCAAGCGCAAGAAGCGCCTTGAGGACGAGCTGGAGTGGGTCCGCTCCAATCCGAAGGCCCGCCAGACCAAGAGCAAGGCCCGCCTCCAGCGCTACGAAGAGATGGCGGCCGAGGCCGACAAGCACCGCAAGCTCGACTTCGACGAGATCCAGATCCCGCCGGGCCCGCGCCTCGGCACCACGGTGATCAAGGCCGACGACCTCACCAAGGGGTTCGGCGACCGCCTGCTGATGGAGAAGCTGACGTTCGACCTGCCCCGCAACGGCATCGTCGGCGTCATCGGCCCCAACGGCGTCGGCAAGACCACGCTGTTCCGCATGATCACGGGCTCGGAGACGCCTGACAGCGGCTCCATCGTGGTCGGCGACACCGTCCAGATCTCCTACGCCGACCAGACGCGCGGTGGCATCGACCCCGGCAAGAACGTGTGGGAGGTCGTCTCCGACGGGCTCGACCACATCAAGGTCGGCAACGTGGAGATGCCGTCGAGGGCCTACATCGCGGCCTTCGGCTTCAAGGGGCCCGACCAGCAGAAGAAGGCGGGGGTGTTGTCCGGCGGCGAGCGCAACCGGCTCAACCTGGCGCTCACCCTCAAGCAGGGCGGAAACGTGCTGCTGCTCGACGAGCCCACCAACGACCTCGACACGGAGACGCTGTCGTCGCTGGAGAACGCGCTGCTCGAATTCCCGGGCTGCGCGGTGATCACCTCGCACGACAGGTGGTTCCTCGACCGCATCGCCACCCACATCCTGGCGTGGGAGGAGGGCTCGAACTGGTTCTGGTTCGAGGGCAACTTCGCCGACTACGAGAAGAACAAGATCGAGCGACTGGGCGCCGACGCCGCCCGTCCCCACCGGGTCACCTACCGGAAGCTGCACCGGGAGTGATCCGCCCGGACGGGGAGCTGTAAGACAAGATCTGCCCGTAACGGGATCTGTCCGTACAAGAGCTTCATCCTTTACGGCACAGCCAAGGTCACGCCATCCGCCGACCGTGGCTGGTGGCCTCCAGGGTGACGCCCGCTGACCCGCACGACGGGCCCGCCGTTACGGCGGGCCCGTCGGCCGTCTGGGTGGTGACACGGCATGGGCTCGGGTGTGTCTCCTGGGCATGCGCCGTCCGTGCTCTGCCCAGGGTGCGAAGTCAGCCGCTTACGGCGTTTCGTGTTGCGCCACCCTGACGGCGACCGCAAAAGGGTCGCGGATCCGCGTCCTCGGATCAGTCGGCCATCCACGGCGCTTACGCGACCCCCGGCGAGCCCTGTGCGGTGCCGACACCCGCCTGGGGAGTGGTGGCCGGCTCCGGACATCCCTGGCTGTGACGGCGCTCGGACGTCCGTCAAGGCGGTGCGAACCGCGACCGCTAGAATCGGATTCTAGGATCGCCCCCACCTAAGGAGCCCCGCGTTGGATCTCGAACTCGACGGCCTCGATGTGTCCTTCGACCACACCGCCGTGGCCGCTCCGCGGATCAGGGATCTGCTGCCGATCTACCGCGACCTGCTGGGCGGCCGGCATCTGGGCGGCGGTGGCGACCACCGGATCGCCGGCTACCGCACGTTGCAACTCACGTATGCGAACGGCGGCAAGGTCGAGCTCATGGAGCCCTTGTCGGGCTCGACGTTCTTCGACAGCTTCTTCGAGCTCACCAGAGGCAGGGGCGGCGTTCACCATCTGAACTTCCATGTCCGCGACCTGGACGAGGCGGTTGCCAGGCTGACCGCCCGCGGCTACCGGCTGCACGGCCTCAACACGGCCGACCCGCGCTGGCGTGAGGTGTTCCTGCATCCGAAGGAGGCGCATGGGGTGCTGATCCAGCTCGCCCAGCCGGGGCCGCGCCTTCCCGGCGACTCCCGTCCGACGCTCGAAGAGGTGCTGTCGGGCCGGGGCAGGGACGGCGACGGTGTCCCGAGCCCTTGAAGGGCTGCCCGAACTGGATCTAGAGTGAAATTCTAGAACCAGATTGGGGAGCCGATGAAACCGGTACCTAAGCCCACGCCCGAGACCCAGCCGTTCTGGGACGGCACGGCCGCGGGCGAGCTCAGGATCCAGCGTTGTCAGACGTGCGCGCGGCACTACTTCTATCCCCGGCCGAGCTGCCCCCACTGCGGCGGCGACCAGGTCGAGTGGGTACGCGCCAGCGGCCGCGCGACCCTCTACTCGTACGTGATCAATCATCGGCCCGCCCCCGGCTTCGAGGACGATGCCCCCTACACGATCGCGGTGGTCGAGCTGGAGGAGGGCGTGCGCATGATGAGCAACATCGTGGGAGTTCCCAGCGCCCCCGAGAACCTGTCGCTCGACATGGAGCTGCGGGTGGTGTTCGAGCAGCGGGGGGACGTGCACGTGCCCCTCTTCGAGCCCGCCGGAGGCCCCAGATGACCGTCGTGATCGCGGGCGCCGCCGAGACCGATGAGCTGGGCCGCCTTCCCGGCCACTCGACCATGCAGCTCCACCTGGAGGCCGCAAGGAACGCGCTCGCCGACGCGAGCATGACGAAGGGCGACATAGACGGCATCGCCACGGTCGGAACCCCGGGCCCGATCCAGATCGCCCACGCCCTGGGCATCACCCCCGCCTGGCTGGACGGCACGGGCGTGGGCGGCTCGTCGTTCCTTTTCCACGTACGCCACGCCGCCGCCGCGATCCGCGCCGGCCTGTGCCGGACGGTGCTGATCACCCATGGCGAGTCCGGCAGATCACGGGTGGGAGCGGGCCGTTACGGAACGGGCCCCGACTCGCTGATCGGGCAGTTCGAGCTGCCGTACGGGGTGGCGGGCCCGACGACGTCGTTCACGATCACGGCCCTGCGCTACATGAAAGAGACCGGCCTGACGCACGAGCAGCTGGCGGAGGTCGCCGTGGCCCAGCGCCGGTGGGCCCATCTCAACCCGCGCGCCCTCTACCGCGACCTGATCACGGTGGACGACGTGCTCGCGTCGAGGATGGTGGCGTACCCGTTCCACCTCCTGGAGTGCTGCCTGGTGACGGACGGCGGTGGCGCCCTGATCGTCACGTCGGAGGAGCTGTCCCGCCGGCCGCCGGTCTACCTGCTGGGGTCGGGGGAGTCGGCGGAGTCTCCGATCATCTCGCAGATGGAGGACTTCACCACGTCGAAGGCGTTCCGGCTCTCGGGCGAGGCGGCTTTCGCCGAGGCCAAGATCGGCCATGACGACGTGGACCACCTCATGGTGTACGACGCCTTCGCCCACGTGCCGATCTACGGCCTGGAGGACCTGGGGTTCGTCGGCAGGGGAGAGGCCGGAGCCTTCATCGCGGAGGGTCACACGTCACCGGGCGGCCGCCTCCCCCTGAACACGAACGGCGGCGGCCTGTCGTACACGCACACGGGGATGTACGGCATGTTCGCCATCCAGGAGTCGGTGCGGCAACTGCGCGGTGAGGCGGCGGCCCAGGTGCCGGGGGCGGAGGTCGGTGTGGTGCTGGGGAACGGCGGCATGTTCGCCTCGGCCGCCACCCTGGTCCTCGCCAACCGCCTCCCCTGATCCCCGGACCTTTTGATCTCCGCCTGGGTCGTCGACCTCTGTCCCCATCCGGGGAGCCGCGATCACTCCCCGATCAGGCCGAGCCTCGCGTGTCCCTTGATCAGGTTGCGTGCGATCGTGCGCCGCTGGATCTCGTCGGTGCCCTCGAAGATGCGCAGCAGCCGCAGCTCCCGGTACCACCGCTCGATCGGCAGCTCCTTCGTGTACCCCATGCCCCCGTGGATCTGCAGCACCCGGTCGACCACCTGGTTCGCCATCACGGCCCCGTTGAGCTTGGCGATCGACGAGGCGTGCCGCGCGTCCAGCCCTTCCCGCACCCGCCACGCCGCGTACAGCGTCAGCCACTTCGCCGCCTCGATCTCGACCTGGGAGTCGGCGATCATCCACTGGATGGCCTGGTACTCCGCGATCGCCCGCCCCATGGACTTGCGGATCTTGGCGTAGTCGACGGCCATCTGCACCATGCGCTCGGCGGAGCCGATGGCCCGGGCCGGGATCATGTAGCGTCCCTGCCCGATCCACTCCATGGCCAGCTCGAAGCCTCTGCCCGGCTCGCCCAGGATGTTCTCCTCCGGCACCCGTACGTCCTCGAACACCAGCGAGGCCGGGCCCCACTGCCCCATGGTGGGGATCGGCTCGGAGCGCCAGCCCATGTCGCGGTCCACCAGGAAGCACGTCACGCCGTACGGCTCGGCCACGGCGAACACCATGACGAAGTCGGCCTCGTTGCCGCCCGTGATGAAGGTCTTCTCGCCGTTGAGGATCCACTCGGCGCCGTCCCTGACGGCACGGGTGCGGATGTTGCGGGCGTCGGAGCCCGCGCCGGGCTCGGTGATCGCGAAGCAGGAGCGGCGCTCGCCCTCGATGGTGGGGAGCAGGTAGCGGCGTTTCTGCTCCTCCGTGCCCGCGTAGAGGATGTTGTCGGCGCTGCCGCCGAACGAGAACGGCACGAACGTCCTGCCGAGCTCCATGGCGATGATCGCGGACATGACCGGGCCCAGGGCGGCGCCGCCGTACTCCTCGGGGGTGTTGATGCCCCAGAAGCCCGACTTCCTGGCCTTGGCCCGCAGGTCGCGAAGGGCGTCCGCGTCCAGCGCCGGGCGGCCTTCGCGCTCGTTGCGCAGGACCTCGGGCTCCAGCGGCATGACCTCCTTCTCCACGAAGGACCGTACGGTGTCGCGGATCTGGCGTTCCTCGGTGGTGAGCGAGAAGTCCACGGCCGCCTCCCGGAAATTTCTAGAATATTTCTCTAGGAAAAGGTTCTAGTCGATGGGGTCTCGTGTCAAGAATGAAATTCTAGAATTAGGCGCGGTAGGATGGCCCGCATGGCACGCAAGTCCTCGTGGGAGTGGAGCCGCACGGCCCAGACCCGCAAAAGCATGTTGCGGGCGGCTCGCGAGGTCTTCAGCGAGCACGGCTTCGCCGAGTCCAACGTCGCCGAGGTGGTCGCCCGAGCCGGGTCCAGCGTCGGCAGCCTCTACCACCATTTCGGCGGCAAGACCGAGCTCTTCCTGGCCCTCTACGAAGACCATCAGGCGGCGCACGAGCAGGCGTCGGCCGCCAGCGTGGCCAAGGCCAGGAAGTCCGGCGTCGACGACCCGGTCGAGCTGCTCATCGCCGGCGCCCGCGCCTACCTCGACGGGGCGTGGGAGCGGCGCGACCTGGTCAGGCTGTTCATCGACGGCGACGGGCCGCCGGGGTTCGAGCTGCTGCGCCGCACGCGGGGCAGGGAGTGGGTACGCCAGAACGCCGTCCTGCTCGGGGCCGGCGGCGACGCGCTCGCCCGGTTCACCGTGGCGGTGCTGACCAGCATCATCGGCGAGGCCGCCCGCGAGGTCGCCACCTCGGACACGGAGGAGGAGGCCAGGGAGGTCATCGAGGCGGCGATGAAGCTGATCCGCCGCCTCGACCCCCTCAAGGACATCACCGACGACTGATCGTGGCGCGGCCCCGGTCGATCACCACGGTGCCGTCGTCCTTGGCGGTCCTGAAGCGCACGTCCTCGCCGTCCACCCAGATCGACACCGTGAGCGACTCCCCGGGGAAGACGGGGCTGGTGAAGCGCCCCGACATCGCCCGGAAACGGCCGGGGTCCGATCCGGCCACGGCGTGCAGCAGCGCCCGCCCGCTCACGCCGTACGTGCAGAGCCCATGGAGGATCGGCCGGTCGAAGCCCGCCCTGGCGGCGAACTCGGGGTCGCTGTGCAGCGGGTTGTAGTCGCCGGACAGGCGGTAGAGCAGCGCCTGCTCCGGCACCGTCGGATAGGTCACCTTGTGGTCGGGAGCCCGGTCCGGCGGAGCCCACGCGTCGCGCGGCCCCCGGTCGCCGCCGAACCCGCCCTCGCCCCTGATGAACACCGCGCTGCGGCTGGAGATGACCGGCTCGCCCGTGTCGAGGTCCACGGCCCGCGCCTCGGAGGTCACCAGCGCGCCCGAGCCCTTGTCGTAGATGCCGGTCACCTTCGAGGTCGTCCGCACGCCGCCCTCGGGAGGCAGCTCCCTGTGCAGCTCGAAGCCCTGCTCGGCGTGGACCAGCAGGGCCCGGTCGAAATCGCCCAGCCGTTGCCCCGGCAACTGCGCGGCCAGCACCGCGAACGTCGGCAGCACCCGCTGCCCCTTCTCCGTGGTGAACTCCAGCTCCGAGGTGCCCGCGCCGACGCCGAGCGCGTACAGCATGGTGTCCCTGGCGGTCCAGGTGCGCTCGTGGGCGGGGCCCTCGACACCGACGATGGAGTGGTCGAGCGGCATGTCAGTCCTCCCCTCCGGGGATGCGGCCGTTGGTCATCGCGTTGGGCGCGGCCTTGTCGACCAGGGCGGGGATGACGCCGCCCAGCTCGGCCGGGTCCCACCGTGAGCCCTTGTCGACGCCCGGCCCCGCGTGCCAGCCCTCGGCGACGCTGATCGCGCCTCCGCGCACGTTGAACACCCGGCCGGTGACGCCGCGGGCCTCGGCGCTGGACAACCAGACCACCAGGGGCGCGATGGCGTCGGGGTCGGCGCCCGTGACGCCGGCGGGCATGAGGTTCTCGGTCATGCGGGTCAGCGCGGCGGGGGCCACGGCGTTCACGGTCACGCCGTAGCGCTCCAGCTCCTTGGCCGCGATGACGGTGAGGCCCGCGATGCCGGCCTTGGCGGCGCCGTAGTTGCCCTGCCCCGGGTTACCGTAGATGCCGGAGGACGAGGTGGTGTTGATGATCCGGGCATCCACGTGTTCGCCCGACTTCGCCTTGGCCCTCCAATAGGCGGCGGCATGGCGCAGCGGTGCGAAGGTGCCCCGGAGGTGCACCCTGATCACCGCGTCCCATTCCTCGGCCGTCATGTTGACGAGCATCCGGTCCCGCAGGATGCCCGCGTTGTTGACCAGCACGTCGAGGCCGCCGAAGTGGTCGACGGCCGAGCGGATCAGCCGCTCGGCGCCGTCGAAGTCGGAGACGTCCTCGCCGTTGACGACGGCCTGGCCGCCCATGGCCTCGATCTCCGCCACCACCTCGGCGGCCGCTCCGGACGAGCCGGTGCCGTCGACCGCGGCGCCCAGGTCGTTGACCACCACCTTCGCCCCCTGCCTGGCGAACTCGAGCGCGTGCCCGCGCCCGATGCCCCTGGCCGCACCTGTGACGATCACCACGCGGCCTTCGACGATCCCGCCCATCCGACACCTCGCTCCTCCACCGGCTGACGAAATAAGATTCTAGTATCGAAATCTAGAAAGGACAGGCCCTTGCCGGCTGCCACCCCCTTAGGCCATGCGTGGCGGACCCTGTCGGTCGTGAGCCTGGCGAGCGTGCTGACCGGTCTCGGCGGCAGCGCGATGAACGTCGCCCTGCCCGAGATCGCCAGGCACACCGGCGCCGACGCGACGGCCGCGGGCTGGATCCTCCTCGGCTTCCAGTTGACCACGACTGTGCTCATGGTGGTGTTCGGGCGGCTGGCGGATCTGTTCGGCCGGCGCCGGCTGTACCTGCTCGGGCTGGCGACGTACACGGTGGCCGCGCTGCTGGCGGGCCTGGCTCCGAACGCGTGGGCCATCGTTGCCATGCGGGTGGTCCAGGCGGCGGGGGCGGCCATGCTGCTCACCAACAGCGCCGCACTGGTCAGCGACGCGTTCCCGCGCGAGCGGCTGGGGGAGGGCATGGGAGTCTACGTGGCCTCGTTCTCGATCGCCGGGCTGATCGGGCCGACGCTGGGCGGGGTGCTGGCCGACGGTCTCGGCTGGCGCTGGGTGTTCTGGTTCAACGTGCCGATCGGGGTGATCTGCCTGGTGTGGGGCGCGCTCGTGTTGCGCAGGACCGTCCCCGACCGCCGCGACCGCGGGCTCGACCTGTCCGGGAGCGTGCTCGTGCTGGTCACCCTGGGCGGGCTGTTGCTGGCGCTGTCGGAGTTCACCCGGCTCGGCTGGGGGCACCCCGTGGTGCTGGCCGGGCTCGCATGCTTCGCCGTGGGGCTGCCGTTGTTCCTGGTCAGGGAGCGGCGGGCTGCGCACCCGGTCGTTGACCTGGGCCTGTTCCGCGACCGGGCCTTCTCCTTCGGCACGCTCGCGTCGTTCCTCAACGCCGTCGCGCGCATGGGCATGGTGTTCCTCGTCGCCCTCTACTTCCAGGCGGTGCGCGGTGACGATCCCGTACAGGCGGGGCTGAAGGTGCTGCCGCTTGCCGTCGCGGCGATGACCGCGTCGGTGGTCTCGGGCTTCCTGCAGCGCCTGATGAGCGCCCGCACCCTGGCCGTGGCCGGGGCCTCGGCGACCACGTGCGGGCTGGTGGTCATGCTGGTGGTGATGTCCTCGACCATGCCGTACGCGGCGGTGGCGGCGGGGCTGGTGCTGATCGGGCTCGGCTCGGGCGTGTTCATGCCCTCCAACACCACCGCCATCCTGGACGGCCTGCCCTCGGCGCGGCTCGGCATCGTCAACGCCATGCGGCTCATGCTGCAGAACACGGGGAACGTGGTGGGCACCGGCCTGGTCCTGTCGATCATCACCGCGCCGCTCCCCGCCGCGCTGCACGAGCAGGTGTTCGCGGGCACGCTCTCCCACCTGCACGGCGGCGCGGTCGAGCAGCTCGTGACCGGCTACCGCTGGGCGCTCGCCGCCATGGCCACCGTCTCCGTGCTGACCGTGCTCGCCTGCCTGGCCCGCCGCAGATCCTCCTGACCGGGGCAGGTACGGTGACTGACGTGGTTGAACGCACTCCGGCCCAGCGCCACCTCTACCCCAGAACGGTGAGATTCGCCGACGTCGACTCCCAGGGCCACGTGAACAACGTGCGCTTCCTCGACTACCTGGAGGACGCCCGTTTCGGCATGTTCCACATCGATCCGCACAACGCGGGTGACGAGCCGTTCAAGGGCCTGGTGGTCACCCGGCACGAGATCGACTACCGCCGCCCGCTCGGCTTCCGCGCGGAGCCGGTGAGCGTCGAGACGTGGGTGACGGAGATCAGGCCGGTGCGCTTCACCCTCGCGTACGAGATCCGCGACGACGACGCGGTCTACGTCACCGCCACGTCCGTGCTCGCGGCCTACGACGTCGAGCGGGCGGCCCCGCGCAGGCTCTCGGAGAGCGAACTGGCGTACCTCAAACGTTTCTCCGCATGAAACGCTGGCTGATGCTGGCGCTGGGGGTCAACGCCCACGCCAGCGTCACGCTGGGGCTGTTCGGCCTCCCCCTCGTCATTCCGGCGATAGAGCGACATTTCGGCGTTCCGTTGGCCGTGGCGGGGATCATAGCGAACGCGCCCTCCCTGGGTGTCCTGCTGGCGCTCGTGGCCTGGGGCGCGCTGGCCGACCGGCACGGTGAGCGGGTGATCCTGGGCACGGGCGTGGGCCTGGCCGCCGTGTTGTTCGCCGCCGTCGCGTTCGCCGGCCAGATCTGGGCGGTGATCGGGCTGCTGGCCCTGGCCGGGGCCGGGGGCTCGGCCGCGATGGTCGGCGGCGGGCGCATCGTGCTGCGCTGGTTCGAGCCGCCGGAGCGCGGCCTCGCCATGGGGCTGCGCCAGGTCTCCTTCACCCTCGGCATGGCCGCCGGGGCGTTCGTGCTGCCGCCCATCGCGCAGGCGCACGGCCTGGCCGGCGTGCTGTTCGTGTGCGCCGGCACGAGCCTGCTGGCCGGCGTGCTGGCCGCGATCTTCCTGGCCGAGCCGCAGCGCGCGATCTCCGGATCGAGCGCGGCGCCGCAGGGCTCGCCGTACCGGCAGCAGGCGTTATGGCGGGTGCACGCCACCAGCGCCCTGCACGTGCTGCCGCAGATCGTGGTCAGCACGTACGGCGTGACCTGCCTCGTACGCCTGTACGGATGGGACGAGGTGGCGGCCGGACGGCTGTTCGGCGTGGCGGCGATCGCCGGGGCAGGGGTGCGCATCGCGGCCGGTCGCTGGTCCGACAGGGTCGGCCTGCGCATGCGGCCCCTGCTCCTGATCACGGTCTGCAATCTGGGCGTGATGGCGCTGCTGGTGACCGGTACCCTCTCGGGCACCTGGCTCGGGCCCGCCGCGCTCGCGCTGGCCGCGGTGATGACCGTGGCCGGCAACGGGCTCGCCTACCTGACGGCGGGCGAGCTCGCCGGGCCCACGTGGGCGGGCCGGGTGCTCGGCACCCACAACACCGTCCAGAACGTCGTCTCCGTCGTCGTCACGCCGATGGCCGGCGTGCTGATCACGAACGTCGGCTATTGGGCCGCCTTCGCCGCGGGGCTGGGAGGCGCGCTGCTCTCGCTGCCCGTCATCCCCTTTCGCGGCGAGGACGGCGAGCGGTTATGACGTGCTGCGCAACCACACGGCCGTGTCGGGCGGCAGCAGGTCGCCCCTCAGCGGCCCGCTCGCCAGCAGCACCTCGTCGTGCTCCGGCAGGCGCACCGGCCGGGGGCCGCAGTTGAGTGCGCAGATCAGCGGCCCGCGGGTGAAGAAAAGCACTCCTTCGGGAGACTTCAGCCACTCCAACGTATAAGGAATGGATCGCGCCAGGTCACGGCGGCAGGCCAGGGCCCTGCGGTAGAACTCGAGCGTGGATCCGGCGTCTCCTGCCTGCTTCTCGACGCTCAGCTCCGCGAACGTGACCGGCTGCGGCAACCACGGCCGCACCCCGCCGGGCGCGAACCCGTGGGAGGGCGGATCGACCGTCCACGGGATCGGCACCCGGCACCCGTCACGCCCGGGCAGCTCGCCCTTCGACTGGAAGAAGATCGGGTCCTGCCTGGCCGCGTCGGGCAGATCGCTCACCTCGGGCAGCCCCAGCTCCTCGCCCTGGTAGAGGTAGGCCGAGCCGGGCAGCGCCAGCATCGTGAGCACCGCCGCCTTCGCCCGCGCCAGCCCGGTGACGGGGTCGTCGGGCGCGTAGCGGGTGCGGTGGCGTACGACGTCGTGGTTGGACAGCACCCACGTCGCGAACGGGACGGCGGACAGCGTGTCGTCGATCACCTTCCGGAACGCCGCCGCCGACCAGGGCGCCTGCAACCAGGCGAAGTTGAAGCTCTGGTGCAGCTCGTCGGGCCGCACGTAGAGTGCGAGGTCCTCGGAGCTGTCGGTCCACACCTCGCCGACGGCCATGCGCTCGCCCGGATAGCCGTCCAGCACCTTGCGCCAGTCGCGGTAGACGTCGTGCACCTCGGGCCGGCCCCACACCGGGGAGGCCGCCTTGAACGACTGGTCGCCGATGTCGGGCAGCCCTTCCGCCTTGTAGAGCCCCATCGCCACGTCGATGCGGAACCCGTCGACCCCGCGGTCCAGCCAGAACCGCAGGATGTCGAGGAACTCCCGGTGCACCTCGGGGTTGCGCCAGTTGAAGTCGGGCTGCTCCGGCGCGAACAGGTGCAGGTAGTGCTGGCCGTCCTCGACCTGCGTCCAGGCGGGCCCGCCGAAGGTGGACTGCCAGTTGTTGGTCCGGTCGCGGAAGAGGTAGCGCTCGCGGCCCTCGCCGCGCAGCGCCGCCTGGAACCAGGGGTGGGCGGAGGAGCTGTGGTTGGGCACGATGTCCACGACCACCCGCAGCCCGTGGTCGTGCGCGCCGGCGACCAGCGCGTCGAAGTCGGACAGCGTGCCGAACAGCGGGTCGACGCCGCGGTAGTCGGCGACGTCATAGCCGCCGTCGGCCATGGGCGAGGGGTAGAACGGCGTCAGCCAGATGGCGTCCACCCCCAGCTCGCGCAGGTAGGGCAGGCGCTCGCGCACTCCGGCCAGATCGCCGACGCCGTCACCCGAGGCGTCGGCGAAGCTGCGAACGTAGATCTCGTAGACGACGGCATCACGCCACCAGGGGATATCCATGTGGCGTGTCATGCCCCGTTAGGTGGGTGAGTTCACCAGGCTGTGGGCCGCGTAGACCAGGTAGTCCCAGAGCCGGGTCTTCAGCTCCTCCGGCAGATCGAGCGAATCGACCGCGTCGCGCATGTGCCGCAGCCAGGCGTCGCGCTCGGTCTCGCCGATCACGAACGGCATGTGGCGCATGCGCAGGCGGGGGTGCCCGCGCTGCTCGCTGTAGGTCTTGGGGCCGCCCCAGTATTGGATCAGGAAGCCCCGCAGCCGATCTTCCGCTCCCGTCAGGTCGGGCTCGGGATAGAGCGGCCGCAACACCGGGTCGTCCGCGACCCCCTCGTAGAAGCGCTGAACGAGGCGCCGGAAGGTCTCTTCGCCCCCGACGGCGTCGTAGAAGGAGGTCTCAGTCACGCTCACCAGCCTAGACGAGTAATTCCGATCTCCGGTCAATGGTCGTAGGCGATCAGTGACCGGGTGATCGGGGCGTTGGTCGCGTTGTTGTGCCAGATCGCCGCCGCCAGCGCAAGAAGGCGCTGGGCGACGCGGAT